>JARFPS010000055.1 GCA_029288175.1 Miltoncostaea sp.
CGTCGCGGCCGCGCGGTCGGTCGGTGTGCGCGATCCGCGCGTGCTCGATGCGGTGCGCGAGGTGCCGCGAAGCGCCTACGTGCCGGCCCGCCGGGCGGCGGGCGCCGCGGTGGACCAGCCCATCCCGATCGGGCACCGGCAGACGACGAGCCAGCCCTCGCTGGTGGCGCTGATGGTCGAGGCGCTGGCCCTCACGGGCGAGGGGACCGCGCTCGAGGTGGGGACGGGCTTCGGCTATCAGACCGCGCTGCTGGCACGCCTGGCGCGCGAGGTCTGGAGCATCGAGCGCATTCCCGAGCTGGCCCACGCGGCGCGGGAGAACCTGCGCGGCCAGGGCGTCCAGAACGCCCACGTGGTGGTGGGCGACGGGTCGGAGGGCCTGCCGGAGCATGCGCCGTATGAGGGGATCGTGCTCTCGGCGGCGTTCCCCGAGGTGCCGCCGCCGTTGGTGGAGCAGCTCGAGCCGGGCGGGCGGCTGGTGCAGCCCATCGGCCCGAGCGGCGACGAGCGCGTCGTGCTCTTCGTGCGCGAGGACGACGGGCTGCGGCACGTTCGCACCCTGACGGGGGCCCGCTTCGTGCCGCTCGTGGGCCGCCACGGCTACCGTGGCTGAGCAGGCCCGGCCCCGGAGCCCCCTTCCCCCGAGCGCCCGGCGCTCACCCCAGGCCCGCGTCCAGCCCCATCATCAGCACGAATCCGGCGAGGAACGCCAGCGTCGCCAGGCGCTCGTTGCCGCGCACGTAGCACTCCGGCAACAGCTCGTCGACCACGACGTAGAGCATCGCCGCCGCCGCGAAGGCGAGCCCGATCGGCAACAGCACCTCCGACAGCGACAGCGCCCAGAAGGCAAGGAGGGCCGCCGGGGGCTCGACCAGGCCGGTCGCCACGCCCACCAGGGCGACGCGCGAGCGCGGGAGGTCGGTCGCCAGGAGCGGGGCCGCGGCGGCGAACCCCTCGGGGACGTTCTGAAGCGCGATCGCCGCCGCGATCGGGACGCCCAGCTCCGTGCCTCCGGCGGCCAGCGCCGTCCCGACGGCGGCCCCCTCGGGCACGTTGTGGATGACCAGCGCCGCCAGCAGCAGCGCCGCCCGCTGGGAGGCCCTGCCCGCCGGGGGAGCGTGGCCGCGCTCGAAAAAGCGCTCGTGGGCGTGCGGCACGAGCGCATCGAGGGCCATGAGCGCCAGCCCGCCCGCGACGAACGCCGCCAGCACCTGCCACAGCGGGCCGCTGTCCAGCGCCGGCACCAGCAGGCTGAAGGCGGTCGCCGCGAGCATCACGCCGGCCGTGAAGCCCATCAGCCCGTCCAGCAGACGATCCGACACCGCACCGCCGACCACCAGGATCGCCACCCCTCCCACGGCCGTGCCGACGGCCGGCACCAGGATCCAGAAGAGCTCCGCGGTGCTCACGGGCGGAGCGCGTCGGGGTCGGTCCGGGCGTGGGGTCGGATCTCGGTCGCGATCGATCGAGCCTCGCGGCCCACGCGGCGGCCCGGCGTCCGTGATGCCTCGCCGATCCGCCGCGGGTCTTCCGACGTCCGGACCCAGGGGGCGCGCCGGCGCCTCCGGGCGAGCACCGGGCGGGCCACATGAGCGAGCCGTCCCTGACCGACAAGGTCGCGCACCTTCGCCGAGCCAACAGCTACCGCGAGCGCCCGCACCGGGTCGAGACCATCGAGACCCACATGTCCTGGGTCTTCCTCACCGATCGCCACGCCTACAAGCTCAAGAAGCCGATCGTCTACGACCGCCTCGACTTCTCGACGCTGGAGCGCCGGCGGTTCTACTGCCAGGAGGAGGTGCGGCTCAATCGCCGTCTGGCCCCCTCGGTCTACCTCGGCACGCCGGCGCTCACCCAGGACACGAGCGGAGCGCTCACCCTCGGAGGCACCGGTCGGCCCGTCGAGTGGCTCGTCCAGATGCGGCGCCTCCCGGAGCAACGGACGCTTGATCATCTCCTGTCCCGGCGACCGGTCGGGCGGGAGGAGATCGTCCCCGTCGCCCATCGGATCGCCGACTTCTATGCGCGCGCGCCGCGCATCTCGATCACGGGGGCCGAGCTTCGCGCCCGGCTCGAGGCGGGCGTGCGGGAGGATCGGCGCGAGCTCCATCGGCCCGAGTTCGAGCTGCCGAGGGACCGGGTCGGCGCGGCCGCGGCGGGCCTGCTCGAGTTTCTCGAAGGGCACGCCGAGGTCCTCGAAGCGCGGGTGCGCGAGGGGCGCATCGTCGAGGGCCACGGCGACCTGCGCCCCGAGCACATCTATCTGACGCCCGAGCCCGCGGTGGTCGACTGCCTTGAGTTCTGCCGCGAGCTCCGCGAGCTCGATCCCCTCGACGACCTGGCCTTCCTGGCCCTCGAGTGCGAGATGCTCGGGCAGCCGGACGTCGGCCGAGAGTTCCTCGATGTCTACGAGGACGTGACGGGCGATCGCATCCGCCCGTCCCTTGTGCGGTTCTACCGGGTCTACCGCTGTCTGCGGCGCGCCAAGATCGCCGCCTGGCACCTGGAGGATCCCACCACGCGCGATCCCGAGCGCTTCGCGCGCAAGGCCGCGCGCTACCTGGAGCTCGCCGCGGCCGCGGCCGCCGAGCCGACACCGACGACGGGAGCCGCACGTGAGCGATGACCGCCTTGCGCTGTTCGCACTGGAGTCGGGGCGCGAGTATGGACAGAGCGTCGCCCGGGCGCTCGGCGTCCGGCTGGCCGCGCACGAGGAGCGCGAGTTCGAGTGGGGCCAGCACAAGGCGCGCACGCTGGAGGCCGTCCGCGGACGCGACGTCTACGTCGTCCAATCGCTGCACGGCGATCCGGAGCACAGCGTCAACGACAAGCTCTGCCGTCTGCTCTTCTTTCTCGCCTCGCTCAAGGAGGCGGCCGCCGACCGGGTGACCGCCGTGGTCCCCTACCTGTGCTACTCGCGCAAGGACCGCCAGACGAAGGACCGGGACCCGGTGACGACGCGCTACGTGGCCGCTCTCTTCGAGGCGGTGGGCGTCGACTGCCTGCTCACGGTCGAGGTGCACAACGTCGCGGCCTTCCAGAACGCCTTCCGGTGCCGGACCGAGCACCTCGAGACGCACGCGCTGTTCGCCCGGCACATCTCCGCGCGACTCGGCGATCGGGATCTCGTCGTCGTCTCGCCCGACGTGGGAGGGGTCAAGCGCGCCGCCCGTCTCCGCGAGGCGCTCGAGCGCAGCCTCGACCGGCCCCTGCCCGAGGCGTTCCTGGACAAGCGGCGCAGCGAGGGGCGGGTGAGCGGCGCGGGCCTGGTCGGCGACGTTCGCGATCGGACCGTCCTGCTGGTCGACGACATGATCTGCGGCGGCACGACCATCGTCCGGGCGGCCGCGCTGTGCCACGAGGCCGGTGCGCTTGAGGTCTTCGTCGCGGCGGCACACGGCGTCTTCATGCCGGAGGCGTCGCGCGCGCTGCAGGAGGCCCCGATCGAGCGCATCGCCGTCCTCGACCACGCCCCTCCGTTCGCGCTCGATGCCGGCTTCGTGGAGTCGCGGCTGGACGTCGTGGACGGCGCCTCCTGGGTGGCCGAGGCGATCCGACGCCTGCATACCGACGGGTCGCTGACCGAGCTGGTCGCCGACGGACCGTCACCGCCCTCCGGCGGGCGGTGAGGACACCGGGGCCGCACGATGCCTGAGGACGGAGGCGATCGACTCACCATCGCCCTGTGCGGCGACCTGATGATCGGGCGCGGCATCGACCAGGTCCTGCCCGATCCGTGCCCGCCGCACCTGCACGAGCGCTACGTGCGGGACGCGCGGGACTACGTCGAGCTCGCCGAGCGTGCGAGCGGGCCGCTCGCCCGTCCGGTGGGCCTCGACTACCCCTGGGGAGACGCACTGGGCGAGCTCTCGTCCTTCGCGCCCGAGGCCTTCGTCGTCAACCTCGAGACGGCGCTCACCCGCTGCGAGGACGCCTGGCCCCACAAGGGCATCAACTACCGCGCGAGCCCGGAGAACGCGCGGATGCTCCGCGAGGCGGACGTCACGTGCTGCGCGCTCGCCAACAACCACGTGCTCGACTGGGGCCACGGGGGCCTGCGCGACACCCTCGCGACGCTCGACGCCCTGGGCGTGCTCCACGCCGGCGCCGGAACGACCCGCGAGGAGGCCGAGGCCCCGGCCGCGATCACCCTGGCCGGCGGCGGCCGGCTGCTGGTGCATTCGTTCGCGACGGGATCGAGCGGCGTGCCCGAGGAGTGGGCCGCCGCGGACGCCCGCCCCGGGGTGGCGCTGCTTCCCGATCTGTCCGAGGAGACGTGCCGCCGCGTGGTGGAGCGCATGCATCGGCATCGGCGCCCGGGCGACCTGGTGATCGCCTCGATCCACTGGGGCGGGACCTGGGGCTACGCGCTCGCGCCGCGACAGCGCGCCTTCGCGCATGCGCTGGTGTCGGAGGGCGGGGTGGACGTGGTCCACGGCCACTCGTCCCACCACCCCCAGGGGATCGAGATCCACCGGGGTCGGCTGGTGGTCTACGGCTGCGGCGACCTGCTGAACGACTACGAGGGCATCGGCGGACACGAGCGGTTCAGGGCCGAGCTGGGAGTGCTGTTGCTCGCCACGCTCGATCGGGCCCACGGCACGCTGCTACGCCTCGTGATGAGCCCGACGCGCATCGCGCGGCTTCAGGTGACGCGGGCCGGCCCGAAGGACACGCGCTGGCTCTCCGAGATGCTCCACCGCGAGGGGCGCGATCTCGGAACGTCGGCGGTGCGGACCGACGACGGCCGCATCGAACTCCGCGCCCGAGGGGTCGCCGAGGGCCGCGCGCTCGCGGACGGAGGCGAGCCGTGAGGCGACGCTCAGGCGCCGCTCGGCGCCGGGATGAACGGCCGCAGCCGGCGATCGAGCTCGGCCGGCGGCAGCGCGCCCACGATGCGGTCGACCTCCCGGCCGTCCTTGATCACCACCAGCAGGGGGATGCTCATCGCCCCCCAGCGCGAGCCGAGCTGCGGCTCCTCGTCCACGTTGACCTCGACCACCTTCAGGCGTCCGGCGTGGGCGGCCGCGGCCTTCTCCAGAACCGGCTTCACCGCCCGGCACGGCCCACACCACGGGGCCCAGAAGTCGACCACCACCGGCACGGCCGCCGTCACCTCGTCCTCGAACGACGACTCGCCGGCGGCCACCATCCACGGCAGGTGCGCCTTGCAGGTGGCACAGCGCGGCACGCCCGTCGGGCTCGGGCGAACGCGGTTGCGCGCGCCGCACGACGTGCACCGCACCTCGGTCGCGGTGGTCACGTCGCCCCCGCCGGTGAGGCGCCGTCCGAGGGCGCCGCGTCGTAGGGGGCGATCAGGCCGTAGTGGCCGTCGTAGCGTCGATAGACCACGTTGAGGCGGTCGGAGCTCTCGTCCAAGTAGGCGACCCGGGGCTCCTCGCCGGCGTCGAGCCGGGCCACGGCGGCCTCGGAGCCCATCCGCGGCGCCGGGAGCACCTCGACCTCGGCGGGTTCGCCCGCCGGGCCGGCGCCCGCGCCCTGCTCGGCACTCACCAGCTCCAGCTCGCCGTCGTCGCGCCGCTCGATCACAGCGTCGGCGCCGGTGGCCGCGTCCACGAAGAGATGGAAGTCGTAGTCGAGCTGGACCATCTCGAAGGCCGCCTCCTCGGGCGTCATCCGTCCCACCGAGTACGACTTGTGGCGGACGACCTCGCGCTCCTCGACGGGGCGCGGGAAGTAGGCCGGGCGGACCGTCGGCAGGGCGCCGTGCCGCCACTCGCCGTCCTCCGTGCGCGCGGGCTCGTGCACCCGGTCCTCGCGGCGCTCGGCCAGGCGGCGGATGTTGCGACGGATCCGGTCGACGGCCTCGTCGATGGCGAGGTCCATCGAGCCGGCGGCCCGGTGCGCCCGCACCGGGGTGCCGCTCACGTCGGCCATGGCCTTCACCACCGCGGGGCGCTCCATCGCCGGGTTCGGCTCGGCGCGCAGCTCGAGCCGGGCGAACAGGATGGGCCGCGGCGACGCGGCGAAAGCGTCGCGCATCTTCTCGACGGCGCGATCGCAGTCGGAGTCGGCGACCTCGCCGCGCACGATGACCTCGATCGACGGCTGTTCGGTTGTCGTCATGGCTACCACCTTAGGAGTGCGGCGATACCGCCGTGGTCGGAAACAAGGTCCCGGGCCGCGCCCTCCAGCGCGGTGATGGAGGCGTCGGTGGCCAGCGCCCGCTGGACCACGCGATCCGACAGATCGTCCTCGGGCACGAGGTCCGCCGGGTTGACCCCCGCCGGCACCTCGGCCTCGGGGACCAGTCGGCCGTCCGAGGTCACGGACCCGGGGCGACGCAGGTCGGCGTCGATGAGCAGGTGATCGACGCGCCCCTCCTGGAGCGCCCCGATGACGTCGGCCGGGCCCGCGGCGCCCGCGGCGCCGCCGAGCGCCGCATCCAGGGCACGCTGCACCAGGTCGCGCTGCTCGCGGCGGCGCTCCTCGGTGAGGACCGGCTCGGCCCGCCGCCGCGCATCCTCGGCCGATTCGGTGTCGACCAGCCGATCGCCCGTCACCACGAGCGCGGGCCCGTCGTCGGGCCAGCCGTCGGCCAGCGGCGCCAGCCGGGTCGGCTCGCCGGCCAGCAGGACGCGGGTCCATCCGACGGCACGGGCCAGGGCCGCCAGCGGCGCGACCGCTTCCGCAACGCCCTGGCGACGGTGAGCCTCGACGCGGCGGCGGAAGAGGTCTTGCTGGGACGCCGTCGTGCGCGCGTTGGCGGGGTTCGCGCTCGCGGGGCCGGCCATGCGCCGCCACTCGTCCGCCTCGAAGTCGAACTCCATCCATGCGGCGTCCACGGCGTCGCCGCCCACCATGTCGAGGGCGCGGATCCCGTGGCCCGAGACCGCGATCACGCCGAAGGGCTGCTCGGCCTCGAGCGCCGGCAGCAGGGGCATCAGGTGCGGGGTGGATGCGAGCGTCACGCCGGTCCCCATGTGGTGACGGGACGACACCGTGAGCGGCTCGCCGCCGGACACCCCGACGAACAGCGCCCTCGCGCGGCCGGACCGCGCGGGATCGGTCAGCGCGACCAGATCTCCGTTCAAGCCCTCGATGAGCCCGTCGACCGCCATCCGGCGCTCGCGCGGACCCTCGGCGTGG
This sequence comes from Miltoncostaea sp., assembly GCA_029288175.1. GTDB lineage: Bacteria > Actinomycetota > Thermoleophilia > Miltoncostaeales > Miltoncostaeaceae > JARFPS01. Next base: position 7,111 of record JARFPS010000055.1, read on the forward strand.
ACCGTCTCGCGCAGGTCGGCCAGGGCCCCGCGAAGCGCGATCTCCCCGGCCCGCGTGCTCCGCTCGCCCCCCTCGGCGCCCGTGTCGACGTAGATCGACAGCACGCCGAGATCGTCCCGGAGCTCCGCGACCTCGCCGAACGTCGCGCCCTGCAACGCGGTGGTCGTCGCGATCGTCATCGCCGCCCCCTCTCGCTCACCATGACCTGCGCCCCGACGCCGACTCGCAGCGGAGGTCGTTCAACCCCACCATCCGCACCTGGCCGGGCTCGAGCGAGTCGGACTCGCGGACCACGACCGCCCACTGGACGTCGTCGCCGCGGTGCACCGCGTAGATCGCCTCGCCCGCCAGCCGCAGGTGGCGGTCCTCCTCCCACACCTCGGCCTTGACCGAGATCCCCGGCAGCGGCAGCAGGGCCGGCGGGAGCACCGTGGCGAGAGCCCCCTGAAGCTCCTCGGCGCCCTGGCCGATCAACGCCTCAACTCTCATCGCTTCTCCTTCCGCCGTGGGCGGACGTCGAGCACCGAACGGCGCTCCGGGCACACCGGGAATGCCGCCGGGGCGCGACGTTGAAGGACCACCATGCTGAGATCCTGATGGGGCCCCGCCGCTTTCGCGTGGGGGCTCCATCGCAGTCCGGGGTGTGGCTTACCCGCAGATCCGCCTGCGGAACCCGGGCGCGGGGCCGGGGTCAGCCCGCGGCCGACCCGGCCGATGCGCCCGCGCCGCGGAGCCCGGCGACACGGCGCAGAAAGAGCGACATCGGGCAGTCGCCGACCGCCACGAACAGCAGCTGGTTGGCGCCGACGAAGGCCGTGAGCAGCAGGAACCAGGGGCTCACCAGCACGGCGAGGGCGACGCTTGCCAGCGTCACGC
>JARFPS010000061.1 GCA_029288175.1 Miltoncostaea sp.
GATGTGTATAAGAGACAGGACCGAAGGCCAGCGGTGGCGGCCCCGACGGCGGCGCGCTGGCGGTCAGCGACGGACCGACGGCCGTGATCGCCACCGAGGCCATCACACCCAGGAGGGCCCCCACCGCGCCCCCCAGAAGCCCCTGGATGACCGACTCGCCGGCCACCTGCCGCACCACGCGGGCGCCCGGCCAGCCGACCGCCTTGAGCGTCCCCAGCTCGCGCGTGCGCTTGGCCACCGACGACAGGGTCAGCAGACAGGCGATGGCCACGGCGGCCACCATCGCCACGACCGCCAGCGCGGTGCCCAGGGACCGGGCGAGGTTGTCGGCGTCGACGAGCGAGCCCGAGACCCCCGACGCGAGGTCGTCGGCGGTGGTGACCTGGGCGCCCGGGACGGCCGCCGCGATCGCCTCGGCGGCCGGCGCGACGGCTTCGGCATCGACCGCGCGGGCCCGCACCAGGTTGACGCGGCCCTCGCGTCCGGCGGCGGCCTGAAGGCGCCCCAGCTCGACGAAGACGTCGGTGGCCTGCCCCCCGAGAGGCGGCTGCGACAGTCCGATCACGGTGTACTCGTCGCCGCCGAGCGTCAACGGGTCGCCCACGTCGAGGTCCCTCCCCGCCGCGTAGGCCAGGGTCAACACGGCTTCCGAGCGGGCGTCGGCGGCATTCGGCGCGAAGTACCGGCCCTCGATGATCTGCCCCGGCGTCACCGCGCCGAGGTCGGGGCGGGTGACGTCCACGCCCGACACCGTGGACGGCTCAAAGTCGATGTTGCCGCGGAAGACCGCGGCGGGACTGAGCTGGTCGCCCCCGGGGCCGGGAACGGCCTCCGGGACATCGCCCTCCAGGCGCACCGAGGTCAGGGTCAGCCCGCCGGCCGCGTCCTCGATCCCCGGCTGGCCGTCGATCTCGGAGACCTGCTCCTGCGGGAAGCTGAGCTGGGTGCCGCTGATGAACACGTCCCGCACAAAGGGCTCGCCGGGGTCGCCCAGCTCATCGAGATCGAGCATGGCCGCCTCGTTCTCCTCCAGCAGGCGGTCGCGCTCCTCGGTCGTGAGGTTGGCGCCGCCCGCGGTCGGCGAAAAGCGGGTGCCGTCGTCGGTCACGCGCAGCGGCCGTTCCACCGTCATGTCGGTGCCGAGACCCAGCAGCGGCTCGAGCACCTCGTCCTGCGCCTTGTCGAGGCCCGCCGACAGCGCCGTCACGACGGCCACCAGGGCAACCCCGATGCCGAGCCCGAGGGCCGTCACCAGCGTTCTGCCGCGCCGTCGCCGGAGCTCCGCGAATGCGTAGGTGAGGAAAAACACCTCTGTGGAGGCTAGGCCCTGACGGCGAAAGCCGGGCTAAGACCCGTTTCAGATCGTCCGGCGGCCCGCCGTCAGCCCGCCGCGCGCGCCGCCTCCACCAGCGACGCGATGATCGAGCTGGCCTCGTCGGCCTCCGGATGCCATTGCACCCCGAGCAGCCAGGGCTCGCCCTCGCCCTCGACCGCCTCGGGCACGCCGTCCTCGGCGTCCCGGGCGGTCACGCTGAGTCCCGCCCCCACCAGGTCCACCGCCTGGTGGTGGTGACTGACCACGGTGTGTCGCGTCTCTCCGGCGGCCTGTGCCGCGACCGATCCGGGCTCGATGTTGACCTCGTGCTCGTTGCCGTCGAAGGCCCCCAGCTCCCGGCGATGGCGCCCCTCGGTGCGACCCCCGTCGAGGTGCTGGTGGAGGGTCCCCCCCGCGCCGACGTTGATCAGCTGCATGCCGCGGCAGATCCCAAGGACGGGGAGCCCGGCACGGCGCGCCGCGGCCAGCAGCGCGAGCTCGATGCGGTCGCGCTCGGGCTGGCGCTCCTCGGCGTCGGGGTGGAGCGCGGCCCCGTAGCCCTCGGGCTCGAGATCCGGGCCTCCCACCAGGAGCAGACCGTCGAGCAGCGACACCGCCTCGTCGGCCGCGCGGGGATCGAGGTGGCGAGCATCGGGGGGAACCAGCACCGCGAGCCCGCCCGCGCGCTGCACGGCCTGAAGGTAGTTGTGCGCCACCAGCGCGGCCGGAAGCTCCCACACCGCCCAGCGGGCGGTCTCGAGCGGGGTGGCGATTCCGATGACGGGCCGCATCCGAGCCAGCATAGAGCCCGCCGGCCCTGGCCTGCCTACAGCCGCGTCCGCTCGTCCAAGCGGATCTGAACGCAGTCGGTACCCCGGATGTCGAGCTCGCGCAGGTCGGCGCCGCGCAGGTCGGCCCGCGACAGATCGCCGGCCCGCGCCACCGCACCGCGCAGGTCGGCGCCGCGCAGGTCGGCGCCGGCCAGGTCGGCTCCGTCGAGGCGGGCTCCGCGCAGGTTAGCCTTGCGCAGATCGGCGCGCCGCAGATCGCAGGCCGGGGCGAACACCCCACCCAGGTCGGCTCCGCGCAGGTCGGCGCCCAGCAGGGAGGCGCCGCGCAGGTCCGCCCCCCGGAAGTCGGCGCGCCGCAGATCGCACTCGAACAGCACGGCATCGGGCAGGCTCCGCCCGGCGAATCGTGCCCGCCTCAGGCACTGGCCGCGAAGGTCGATCGCGGCCTCGGCCGGGGTCAGGCCCTCCATTGCCGGGTGGAAAGCGGCTCGAACCGGTGCGGCGACGCCATTGCGGCTTCGGGACCCCGGACGGTGCGCGACCAGGTCGATCGATGCACCCTCGCGGGCCGGGACTGCGTGCGGATCTCCTCACGCAGCGCCTCATACGCCCGGCGGCCCAGATCGAAGCGCGCCGGCGCCCCGCCATCCCCAGGGCAGCGGTCGGGGTGGTTGCTGCGCGCGAAGTGGCGCCAGGCCGAGCGCAGCTCGTCCTCGCGGACGGGCCAGACCGGCAGGCCGAGCGTGGCGATCGCGGTGGGAAGCTCCATGTCCTCAGCGTATGAGTAGCCCCCCGAGCCGGGGCCACCCGCGCGGATGGTCCGTACCCACCCGTTGGAACGGCCGCTAGTGTTCGCGGCGCGTGGTGACGCTGGCCTACATCATCGTGAGCATCCTGCTCGGCATGACGGTCCTTCTGGGGTTCGCGATGGCGCTCGCCGTCTGGGGCGGGGTCAAGGCGGCCCGACCCGAGCTGCTCGACAAGAACGCCGGCAAGGCGGACGACGCCGCGAGGTAGCGCCGCCGGACGCTCGGCTGGAGAGGGGGCCGTCCCCTCCCGACTCTAGGCTTGCTCGCCATGCCGGACTGGGCGTGGGCGATGGTGACCGTCGTGGCGATCCTCGTGGTCGGCGCGATCCTGGTGCGCCTGAGCCACTGGGGCATCAACCGGGTCATCCGGCACCTGGAGCACGAACAGCCGGCGATGACGGAGGATGCCAAGGCCCGGGCGCGCACACTGGGCAGCGTCGCGAAGGGGTCGGCGACGTTCCTGATCGCGCTCGTCACCGTGCTGGTGGCACTGGAAGCCGCGGGTCTCGCGATCGGCCCCATTCTCGCGGCGGCGGGCATCGCGGGCGTGGCCCTCGGATTCGGCGCGCAGACGCTCGTCAAGGACTGGATCGCCGGCTTTTTCATCGTCTTCGAGCGCCAGTTCGACCTGGGCGATTATGTGGAGGTGGCCGGATTCGGCGGCACGGTCGAGGAGATCAACCTGCGCTCCACGGTGCTCCGCAGCCTGGACGGCGCGCGCCATGTGGTCTCCAACAACCAGATCCAGATCAGCAGCAACCACACCAAGCTCTACTCGCGCTACCTCTTCGTGCTGGGGGTCTCGTACGACGCCGACCTGGAGCGCGCCAAGGACCTGATCGCGGAGGTCGGCGAGGGGATGCGCCGCGACCCGCGCTTCACGGGCTCCATCGAGGGGCCGGTGACGGTGCTGGGGGTGGACAACTACGGCGACTCGTCGGTCGACATCAAGGCGTACGTGCAGACCACGCCCGGCGAGCAATGGCGGGTGGGCCGCGAACTGCGCCAGCGTCTGAAGGTGGCGCTCGACGCGGCCGGCATCGAGATCCCCTTCCCCCACCGCGAGCTGATCATCCGGTCGTCCGGCGACGGCATCGACGAGCCCGGGACGGTAAGAATGCCCGGGAGTGAGTGAGCCGAGCGAGGCGACCGGGGGCCTGACCTCAGCCGAGGTCGAGGAACGCCGACGACAGGGACGCACGAACCGCGGGACCGATCGGGGATCGCGGTCGGTCGCCCACATCCTGCGGGCCAACATCCTCACCCGCTTCAACGCCATCATCACGGTGCTGCTGGTCATCGTCCTCGCGGCGGGCGACCCACCCGACGCGCTCTTCGGGCTGGTCATGGTGATCAACGCGGTCATCGGGATCGTCCAAGAGCTGCGCGCCAAGCGGACACTCGACCGGCTGACCCTGCTGTCGGCGCCCAGGGCGACGGTGATACGGGACGGCGACCGCCACGAGATCCCCGTCGAGGACATCGTCGCCGACGACGCGCTGATCCTGCGTCGCGGTGATCAGATCCCGGTCGACGGGGACGTGACCGCCGCCGACGGCCTGCACGTCGACGAGTCGCTGCTCACGGGCGAGTCGGACCCCGTCGAAAAGGGGCCGGGCGATCGGTTGCTGTCGGGAAGCTTCGTGGCGAGCGGCAGCGGCGGCGCCGTGGCCACCGCCGTGGGCGACGAGGCCTACGCGCGGAGGCTGGCCGCCGAGGCCAAGCGCTTCACGCTGGTCCGCTCAGAGCTGCGCGCCGGCGTGGACCGGCTGCTTCAGATCATCACGTGGCTGCTGGTGCCCGTGGCCGCGCTGGTGCTCGCCGGCGAGCTGCTCGACGACCAGCCCGTTCGCGATGCGCTCGTCGGGATGGTGGCGGCCGTCGTCGGAATGATCCCCCAGGGCCTCGTGCTGCTGGTGAGCCTGTCGTTCGCGGTGGCCGTGATCCGCCTCGGCCGCCGGAACGCGCTGGTGCAGGAGCTGCCGGCCGTGGAGGTGCTGGCCCGGGTCGACACCATCTGCCTCGACAAGACGGGGACCCTCACCGAGGGGAGCATCGACCTGGAGCGGGTCGAGCCCCTGGCCGGGGCCGACGAGGTCCTGGCCAGGGCCGCGCTCGCCGCGCTGGCGGCGGCCGATCCGTACCCCACCCCCACGCTGACCGCGATCGCCGGCGGGGTGGGCACCGAACCGGGGTGGGACGTCGCGCGCTTCCTGCCCTTCTCGTCGGCCCGCAAGACCTCGGGCGCGGACTTCGAAGGGCACGGCGCCTGGATGCTGGGCGCCCCGGAGGTTCTGGTCGGCCCCGACGCCCCCGCGCGCGCGCGGGCCGCCGAGCTGGCGGGCGAGGGCAAGCGGGTGGTGCTGCTGGCGCGGGTCGGAGAGCTGCCCGGCGAAGAGGACGACCGCCTCGACGCCGAACCCGTGGCGCTCGCCGTGCTGGGCGAGGCCGTACGGGCCGACGCCGCCCGGACGATCGCCTACTTCCTGGACCAGAAGGTGCGACCCAAGGTCATCTCGGGCGACAGCCCTCACACGGTCGGCGCCATCGCCCGGCGCGTGGGCGTGCCCGACGCGGACGAACCGGTCGACGCCCGCACGCTTGCCACCGATGCGGAGGGCGACCTCGGAGCCCGCCTGGACCACGCCGGCGTGTTCGGGCGGGTCTCGCCGGAGCAGAAGCGAGCGATGGTGCGGGCGCTCCAGACCCGCGACCACACGGTCGCGATGACCGGCGACGGCGTCAACGACGTGCTCGCGCTGAAGGACGCCGACATGGGCATCGCCATGGGGTCCGGCACGTCGGCCGCCCGCTCGGTCGCCCAGCTCGTTCTGCTCGACGACCGCTTCGCCAGCCTGCCGGGCGTCGTCGCCGAGGGGCGGCGGGTGATCGCCAACATGGAGCGCGTCGCGAAGCTCTTTCTCACCAAGACGGCCTACGCGACGGCGCTTGCCGTGCTGGTGGGCATCGCGGGCCTGCCCTTCCCCTTCCTCCCGCGGCACCTCACGCTGATCGGCTCGCTCACGATCGGGATCCCGGCGTTCATCCTGTCGCTCGAGCCGAGCCGCGACCCGGCGAGGACCGGTTTCGTCGGCCGGGTGCTGAGCTTCGCGGTGCCCGCGGGCGTGGCGGCCGCGGCGGCGACCTTCGCGGTCTACGCGCTCGCGCGCTCGGAGATCGCCGACTCCTCGCTCGCCGACGCCCGCAGCGCCGCCACGATCACCCTGACCTGCCTGGGGCTCTGGGTGCTCGCGCTGGTGGCCCGACCGCTCAACGCCCTCCGGGCGGGCCTGGTGGCCGTCCTCGCCGGCGCCTTCGTGCTGGCGTTTGCGATCCCGCTCTCGGCCGACTTCTTCGCGCTCACCGTCCCCCCGCCCGATACCTGGGCGACGATCGGCATCGGCGTCGCCGTGGGCATCGTGCTCATCGAGGTGCTGGTCCGGGTCGTGCGACACCACGACCCGTTCGGACCCCAGACGCGAGCCGGGCGCTGGCTGGCACGCCGCTGAGCCGGTGAGCGAAGACCCCGCCAACGCGGTGCGCGGCCACTCGGGGCGCCGGCGTCTGATCGTCCAGCTCATCTGGCTCGCGATCACCGGCGTGAGCCTCTACCTGCTCTTTCCGAGCCTGGCGGAGGTCTTCTCCGCGGGCCCGCGACTTCAAACGGTCGCCTGGGAGTGGGTGGCGGCGGGCACCATCTCGTTCCTGATCTCGCTGGCGTGCGTGTGGTTGCTCCAGCGCATCATGCTGCGCTCGGGCGGCTGGTTCGACATCGCAACCTCGCACCTGGCCGGCAACGCCGTCGGCCGCATCATCCCCGGCGGAGGCGCCACGGCGGCCGCTCTGCAGTTCCAGATGCTGATGCAGGCGGGCGTCAACACCACGCGTGTCGCCTCCACGGTGACCGCGACGCAGGTGCTCAGCCTGGCCACGCTCGCCGCGCTGCCGGTGGTGGGACTGCTGTTCCTCTTCGACGAGGGCCCGGTGGCGGGCAACCTGATTGCCGGCGCATGGATCGGCGCCTCGGCCTTCGTGGTGCTGTTCATCCTGGGCATCGTCTTCTTCGTCTGGACGACCCCGCTTCGCACCGTGGGCCGTGTGGTGCAGCTCGTCTGGAACCGCCTCGTGCCCAAGAAGCGGCTCATCGGCACCGGCAACCGCCTGGTGCGCGAGCGCGACCGTTTGCGCGAGGCGCTCCTGGACCGCTGGGTCGAGGCGCTCGCGGCCTCGGTGGGCAAGTGGCTGTTCGACTACCTGACGCTGCTGGCTGCCCTGAGGGCCGTCGACTCCACCCCCGACCCCGCCCTGGTGCTCCTGGCATTCGCGCTGGCATCGCTGCTGGCGCTCATCCCGCTGACCCCCGGGGGGCTCGGCTTCGTGGAGGCCGGGCTGACGGGCACGCTCGTGCTCGCGGGCGTCTCGACCGGCGACGCCGTGCTGGCCACGCTCGTCTACCGGCTCATCTCGTTCTGGATGCCCATCCCGCTGGGCGGCGCCGCCTATGTCGCCTTCCGCTGGCGCCTGAGACGGCGCCGACCGCGCACCGCCTGAGCGCTAGTCGAACCCGCCGGTGCCGCCGCCCGTGCCGTCGATGTTGCGGACCACGACGACGCCGAGCATGACCGCGGCGACCAACACCCCTGCGCCCAGGCCGACGAAGGCCCAGAAGCCCACGCTGCCGCCCGCCAGCACGCCCCCCAGGAACCCGATCCCGCCGCACAGGGCGACGATCATGCCGCCGATGTAGAAGAGGCGGGTCGAGCTGACCTTGGGTCCGTCGAACAGCATCGACGGGAGCCTAGTGCCCCCCGCCGCCGGCGGCGGGACTTCGATGACGGGCGGGCACGGCGTCACTCGCGATCGTCGCGCTTGATGGCCTCCGGGCGGAGGTCGGTGTTGCTGTGGGCGAGCGACCGCAAGGGGGCCGGCGCGTACCGCCCGCCGGCGACGGTGCTGAGCACGAGCAGGGCGATGCCGAGAACACCGATCGCCAGCGCGACGGGCGCGCCTCCGGGGACCTTGGCGATCGCGATGCCGCTCGCCACGAGGATCACCGAGAGGCCCAGGCGCAGCACCTGATCCGGGATCTTCAACGTCCAGTTCGCGCCGATGATCGAGCCCGGCACCGAGCCGAGCAGCAGCCACGCCAGGGCCTCCAGGTCGACGTTGCCGGCCACCAGATGGCCCAGCCCCGCCACCCACAGCAGCGCCGCCGCATGGGCCAGGTCGGTTCCGACCACCGTGGCGGTGCGCAACGAGAACGCGGTGAGCATCACGATGGCGAAGAAGACGCCGCTGCCCACCGAGGTGAGGCCGACGAGGAAGCCTCCCAGGATCCCCGTCGAGACAGCGATCGTCCGCGCCCGACGGTCCATCTTCAGCCCGTACTTCTCGTGCGCGCGCAGACGGAGGGTGCTCCGCACGACCAGGCCGATGCCGCCGAGCAGCAGCGCGGCGCCCAGGATCCGCGCCATCGCCGTCTCGGCGGTGTCGCCGTAGCTGCGATCGATCCAGGTGGCCAGCAGCACACCCACCAGCGACGCGGGGGCGCTGCCGATGAGCATCCAGCCGGCCAGCCGTGCGTGGACGGTGCCGAGCCGCCGGTGGCGGATGCTCGCGGCCGTCTTGAAGATCGCCCCGTTGGCGAGGTCGGTGCCGATTGCCACCGTGGGGTTGAAGCCCAGGACCAGCACGAGCACCGGCGTCATCAGCGACCCACCGCCCACGCCGGTCGCGCCCGCGAGCGCGCCGATCGTCAGGCCCACGAGGACCAGTTCCCAGGTCATCCTTGGGTCGCACCGGAGCGAGTCACGTGCGGGATTATGTCAGTGATAAGTATCGCTTATAAGAATGGCCTCAGTCGGCCATCAGAGGCTCAGGAAGAAGTTCAGGCCGACCACGAACGAGATGATCGCGCCCAGCACGCCGAGACCCATCGCGGCGGCGGCCACGGGCCTCCCGCGAAGCAGCTTGTCCGAGCGGAACTCGACCCACGCGATGCTGGCCAGCCCGATGGCCGCGAACGAGATGAAGAACGGCAGGGCGAAGGCCGCGGGGAGCCCGAGCACGCCCAGCAGAAGGGCCAGAAACGACTTCCCGCTCCAGTGAGGCCGGCGCTCGCGCCGTTGGCGCCGCTGCGCCTTGCGCTCGCTGCGGGACAGCTTCTGGGGCGTGCCCACATGTTCCGTCACGTGCCGCACGCTATCCGCCCCGGGCGACGTCGGCGTGGCAGGGTTCCCCCCGATGCGATGGCGTTGGATCCTCGGTGGCGCAGCCGCGATCGTCCTCCTGACGGTCGGGGTCGGAGCCGCGCTGTTCCTGGTGGCCGATCGCGACGCCGGCGCCGTCTCGCCCGAGCGGGCTCTGAGCGAGTTCCGCGAGCGGCCGGGGGCCGATCGGCGGCCGGCCCCGGGGCTTCCCGCCGCGGGCGTCTACCTCTACCGGGTCCGCGGCGAGGAGACCCTCAGCAGGGGGCCGTTGTCGATCACCAGGACGTTCCCCGCCGTGGCGCCCAGGACCATCCGCCACACCCCCGGCGGCTACGAGGTCCAGTGGCGCATCTCGACCGGCAAGGGCGAGCTGATGCGGGTGCGGGCGGGCGCGCGGCGCTCCTGGACCGTCTACGGGGAGTCGTACTTCTCGGCGGCGGGGATCTCGACCACCAACCGCCGCAGCTGGGAGCCGCCGCAGCCGCGGGCGCCGAGGACCGTGCGCGTGGGGGCGCGCTGGGGGGGCCGGTCGACCGACGGCGACGGCCTGGTCGTCGATTCCGAGAGCCGGGTGACCGGCATGCGGACCATCCGTGTGGGCGGGGTACCCGTTCGCGCGGCCGTGGTCGAGACGATGTTCACCGTGTCCGGCACCGCGCGCGGATCGGGCAGCACGACCACCCTCCTCGACCCGGAGCGGGAACTGGATCTCCGCATCGACACGACGAGCGACCTCGAGCAGAACGGCTCGGCGTCCACCCGCTACGTCGCGACCCTGACCTCCCTCACACCGCTGACCTGAGGCGCCGCTGCGATCCCACCCGGGGTGGGATCAGGGACCGACGACCAGGGCGCGCAGCATCCTGTCCTGAATCGCGCGGCCGGTGGGCGGGTGGATCCGGTTCATGAGGATCGCGAACACGAGCTCACGGTGGGGCCCCAGGCCGATGCCGCGCGGGCGGACGTAGCCGGCCAGCGTGGCGACCGGATCGAGCGTGCCGGTCTTGGCGCGCACCCGACCGCGCGTCGCGGGCTCGCGCAGCCGCCCGGCCAGCGTGCCGCTGAGGCCCGCGACCGGCAGACCGGCCCGGAACACGCCGAAGTGCTCGACGTCGCGCACCCTCTCCAGGAAGTCCACCACCTCGTGGGCGGGAGCACGGTTCGAGTACGACAAGCCGGACCCGTCGGCCAGTCGCACGTCGGCGCCCAACCCGGCCGCGTAGTCGCCCGCGCGCGACGTGCCCCTCGTGTTGACGCCCCCACCGAGGCGGTTCATCAGCACCTGGGCGCGGAAGTTGTCGGACGGGGCGAGGATCGACCGTGCGCCGACGCGCGCGCCGAACCGATCGAGGCCCGCCGCGACGGTGAAGAGCTTGGTGACGGACGCGAGGATCAGCGGGCGGCGCGTGCCCCCGGAGTAGAGCGTTCGCCCGAACTTGTCGCGCACGACCACGCCCGTGCGCGGCCCGGCGAGGGCGACGAGTCGGTCCAGGCGGCGCTCGGCCGAGCGCGACAGGGGCCGAAACGGCGAGACCGCCCGCAACGCGGAGGCGGGCACCCACCCCCGCGGACCACCGTTGGGGTAGTTCACCCGGACCCACACCGCGCCCTCGGCGTCCCGGGCCAGGCGCTGCACCTGCGCGGCAAGGGTGATCGAGGGCGCCGTGGCCTCCGCCACGGCCTCGGTCGAGGGCGACGAGGCGATGGGCTGACCCGGCTCGACGGCACGCACCCAGCCGGTGCGAGCCGACCAGTGGCGCACGGCTGGTGCCGGCACCGCCTCGCTCGCCCCGTCCCCCTCCGGTTCCCCGGCCTCGGTGTCGACCTCGGCGGCGGCGGAGCCCGGCAGGACCAGCAGGCCGGCCACGAGGACCCCCGTCAGCGTTCGACCGTCGAGCACGGGGTGAGGGTATCGGCACCCCCAGACACAACCGGCGGCGGTGACCGGGAGGCGCGGCGCGGTGAGGCGTCCACGACCCTTGCGCCGCGGCGGCGCTCCGCGGAGGCTACGTTTCCGGCTCCAGGGAGATGATGTGAGCTCCACCGAACACGGGCAGCGCAGCGCCCTCTCCGCGGCACAGCCGTCGATGACCGGTCTGGACGCGATCCGCGGCAACGGGGCTTGGATCGAGACCTCCGACGGCAACCGCTACCTCGACCTGGCCGCGGGGATCGCGACCTGCAACCTCGGCCACAGCCACCCTGCGGTCATCGCCGCGGTGCTGCACCAGATGGAGCAGGTCATCCACCTGGGAGGGGTCTGCGGCCACCGGCCGATGTACGACCTTGCGGACAGGTTGGCCGGCATCACTCCCGACAGCATCGAGCGCTTTCTGTTCTCGACCACGGGCTCGGAGGCCAACGAGGCCGCCCTGCGCGTGGCGAGGGCGGCCACAGGGCGCACCGGGGTCGTGTGCTTTCGCGGCAGCTTCCACGGGCGCACCCAGGGGGCTCTCGCCGCCACCACCTCCAAGGCGGCGTTCCGCATGGGCCTGGGCTCCGGTGGCGCGCACGTGGCCCCCTTCCCCCGCCCCGACGAACTGGGGATCTCCGAGCAGGAGGCGGCGGCGCACGCCCTCGGTGAGCTCGACCAGTTGCACCGCCATCAGCTCGCTCCAGAGGAGACCGCCTGCTACGTGATCGAGCCGGTCCAGGGCCAGGGCGGCTGCCACCCCGCCGGGGCCGACTTCCTGGCGGGCCTGCGCGAGCGCGCCGACCAGCACGGCGCCCTGCTGATCTTCGACGAGATCCAGACGGGGATGGGGCGCACGGGCGAATGGTTCGCCGCCCAGACCTACGGTGTCGACCCCGACGTCATCACGATGGCCAAGGCCATCGGCGGCGGGTTTCCACTGTCCTCGCTGGGCGCCCGCGCCGAGGTGATGGACGCGATGCGCCCCGGCGATCACGGCTCCACCTTCGGCGGCAACCCCGTGTCCTGCGCCGCCGCGTTGGCGGGCATCGACGCCATGGAGGCCGAGGACCTGCCCGCCCACGCCCGCGAGCTGGGAGCCGCGGCGCTGGCGCGCCTGGGGGACCTCGCGGACCGGCACCCGCAACTCAGCGCGCGTGGCCTGGGGCTGATGATCGGTGTGGAGGTCCTCGACCCCGACGCGCGCGAAGCCGACCCCACGCTGGCCGCGGCGATCGAATCGGCCGTTCGCGAGGAGGGCGTGCTGCTCATCCGTTCAGGCCCGGACGGGAACGTCATCCGCGTGCTGCCGCCTCTCGTCATCACCGACGACGAGCTCGACATGGCGCTCGGGGCGATCGAGAAGGCCGCCGAGGCGGCCTGCAGAGGCGGGTCTCGGGACTGAGCCCGGCTCAGGAGCGGCGGAGCAGCTCCAGAT
>JARFPS010000124.1 GCA_029288175.1 Miltoncostaea sp.
CCTCGTGGCCCGGCTGGCCGGCGAGGCGAGCGCGCTGCGACCCCACGTCGCGGGCGAGGAGGGGGAAAGGGAGGCCGTGGCCGCCGGGCCGGAGGGCGTTGTGCTCGTGCCGCTGCCGGAGGACGCCGCGGTGGTGGCCGCGGACGCGCTGGACGACCGCGGTGAGCCGATCGGGCGCATCGTGCGCGCCGGTATCTCGGAGCTGCGCGTCGACGGGGAGACGATCTCGGGGCGGCTCGGCGCCTCCCACGGGATGGGGGCGGGCATCGGTCACGGCCGATGGGCTTCCAGCCTCGCCGAGGCGGCTTTCGAGGCCGGCTTCCAGCCGTGGCTTCCCGGATGGATGCCCGCCGGGCTGGCGCGCCAGGACCCGCGGGTCGAGCCGGACATCGCGTATCCGGCGGCCCCTCCGGCGCTGATCGTCGCCTGGACCGGCCAGGCCGGCGCCCGGGTGCTTCTGCGACAGGCGCCGGCGCCGCTGGCGAGTCCGGACACCGGCGCCCACGGAGCTCGGGAGGTCGACGTGAGCGGCGCAACGGGCATGCTCCGCGGCCGTGGCCTGGTCACGCTGGTCTGGGAGACCGCCGAGCGGGCCTTCGGCATCCAGGTGCGCGGCATCGAGGACGCGGAGGACGTCGCGATGCGGGTGGCGCGATCGGTCGCTCCGGAGAACCTGCCCGAGTAGCGGCCCTCGGCGCCCCCGGCGCACGGGTACCCTCCCCGGAATGCCGTCGCTTCGCGTTCCACCCTCGCCCGCGCTCGCGGGCGAGATCCGCGTCCCCTCCGACAAGTCGATCACCCATCGGGCCTTGCTGCTGGGTGCGATCTCGGATCGAACGGTCGAGGTCCGCTCGCCGCTCGACGCCGAGGACACGCTCTCGACGCTGACGGCGGTGGAGCGCTGCGGCGTCACGGTGGCGGGTGGGCTCGAGACGGGGGTCGTCCGGATCGAGGGGGCGGGGGTCCGCGGGCTGCGTCCGCCGCCGGCGATCGACTGCGGCAACGCCGGGACGCTCATGCGGTTCCTGCCGGGTCTCCTGGCGGCCCAGGTCGGTCAGCACTGCGTCCTCGACGGCGACGACTCTCTTCGCGGCCGCCCCATGGAGCGGGTGGCCCGGCCGTTGCGCGAGATGGGGGCGAGCATCTTCACGGCGCCGGGCGGAACCCCGCCGCTCGTAGTGGACGGCGGGCGGGAGCTGGTCGGGATGCGGCACGAGCTTCCCGTGGCCAGCGCGCAGGTGAAGAGCTGCCTGCTTCTGGCCGGCCTCTACGCACGGGGTGAGACGTGGGTCCAGGAGCCCGCCCCGTCGCGCGACCACACCGAGCGGATGCTGGCCTCGTCGGGGGTCGAGGTGCTGCGCGAGGGGCGGGCCGTCGGCGTCCGGGGACCGGTCGACTCGCTGGCCCTGCCCGACATCGAGGTGCCGCGCGACTTCTCGTCGGCGGCCCCGCTGATCGTCGCGGGCGTCCTGGCCGGGGAGCCTTCCGTGCGGCTGCCCGATGTGAACCTCAACCCGCTCCGCACCGGCCTGCTGAGCGTGCTCGATCGGATGGGCGGGAGGGTGACGGTCGAAGCCCGGAGCGAGCGAGCCGGCGAGCCGGTGGGCACGATCGTGGCCTCGCGCGGGCCGACGCTCCACGCCACCGACGTCCAAGGAGACGAGGTTCCGGCGCTCATCGACGAGCTGCCCCTGGTCGGGTTGCTCGGCGCGTTCGCCGCGGGCACGACCGTGGTCCGCGGCGCGGCCGAGCTCCGCGTCAAGGAGAGCGATCGCATCGCCGCCGTGGTCGGCATGCTGCGCGGCCTGGGCGCGCGGGCCGAGGAGCTCGACGACGGCTTCACGGTCGAGGGCGCGGGCTCTCTGCGGGGCGGTGAGGCCCACGCGGGGGGTGATCACCGGCTCGCCATGCTCGGGGCGGTGGCCGGGGTGGTCAGCGGGTCCGGCGTGCTGGTCGACGGATTCGAGGCGATCAACGTGTCGTACCCGGACTTCGGGGCCGACCTCGCCAGGCTCACCGCGGCGGCCGCGGCATGATCATCTCGATCGACGGGCCCGCGGGCGCCGGCAAGAGCACCGTCGCCCGCGCCCTCGCGCGTTCGCTGGGGATGGGCTACCTCGACACGGGCGCCATGTACCGGGCGCTGGCCGAGGCGGCCCTCGTCGAGGGGGTCGACCCGTCCGACGCCGCGGGCCTCGCGACGCTGGCGCGCGAGCGCCCCGTGACGTTGACCCCGACGCCCCAGGGCTCGGAGGTCACGATCGGCGGCGTCGACGTCACCGAGGCGATCCGCCGGCCCCGGGTGAGCAGGGTGGTCTCGGAGGTCTCGTCGCATCGAGGCGTGCGCGACGTGATGATCGAGGCCCAGCGGCGCGCGCTCGCCGAGGGGGACTGGGTGGCCGAGGGTCGCGACGTGGGGAGCAACGTGGCGCCCCATGCCGACGTGAAGGTCTTCCTGACGGCCTCCGACGGGGAGCGGGCCCGGCGTCGGCGGGCCGACCTCGCCAGCCGGGGCATCCGGCAGGACGAGGGCGATGTGCTCAGCGAGCTGCGTCGCCGCGACGCGCTGGACCGGGGGCGTGACGCCGACCCGTTGCTCATCCCGGACGAGGCCGTCGTCATCGACTCGTCCGAGATGGCCCTGGACGAGGTGATCGCGTGCATCGCCGACGTCGTGCGCTCCGTGGAGTCGGCCGGTGGCTGAGGTCCCGACCTACACCACGCCGTGGTTCTGGGCGGCGCAGGCCCTCGTGGTGCCGCCGGTGCGGCTGGTGGGGCGCATGCGTCAGACCGGCCGGGAGAACCTGCAGGAGCACGGGCCGCTGCTCGTCTGCTGCAACCACATCTCGGAGGTCGATCCCCCCGCCGTGGGTGCCGCGGCCCTTCCGCGCAAGCTGTTCTACATGGCCAAGGCCGAACTGTTCGAGATGCCCGTCCTCCGCTCGTTCCTTCCACGGGTCGGCGCCTATCCGGTGCGGCGCGGGGCAGCCGATCGCGAGAACATCCGGATCTCCCGCGCGCTGCTGTCGCGGGGGGAGGCGCTCCTGGTGTTCCCCGAGGGCACGCGGCACGCCGACGGACGGCTGCGGCCCGCGCACTCCGGCGCGGGGGCGCTGGCGCTGCAGGAGGGCGTCAAGGTCGTGCCCGCGGCCATCTGGGGCAGCCGCTCGGTGTTCGGTCCGATCCGGGTGATCTTCGGCGAGCCCGTGGACCTCACCGGCACCGAGGGCGCCTCGCGCTCGGAGCGGGCACGCAACGCGTCCGACGCCATCATGGCCGAGATCGCCGCGCTTCTGCCGCGCGTGGGGGGTCCGGTGCAGGCGCCCCCTCGCAATGGCTGAGAAGCGCCGCCCGTGGCGGCCCCCGCGGGGCGGCAGCACGGTGCGCTCCGGCGAGCCCACCGTGGCGATCGTCGGCTTCCCCAACGTCGGGAAGTCCACGCTCTTCAACCGCCTCTCGGGGCGCAAGGAGGCCGTGGTCGACCCCGTGCCGGGGGTGACGCGCGATCGGCGGGCCATCGGCGCGGACTGGAACGGGCGGGCCTTCCAGCTCATCGACACCGGCGGCATCGACGAGGAGGACGCCACCGACGTGGGCCGGCTCATCGCCGCCCAGGCCGCCCGGGCCGCCGAGGACGCGGACGTGATCCTTCTGGTGCTCGACACCACGATCGCGCCCACGCCGGGCGACCTCGACCTGATCGAGCGCCTCCGCCCGCGCCGCGCCGACATCATGCTCGTCGCCAACAAGTGTGACGACCAGACGGCCGAGGCGGCGGCACACAACCTGGCGACGCTCGGCATGGGGCCTGTGTACCCGGTGTCCGCCACGCACGGGCGGGGCGTGGGCGACCTGCTGGATGCGATCGTCGAGCGCCTGCCCGAGGCCCCGCCGGCGGTGCTGGACACCGACCGGGCGGACCGCCCGCCCGCGGTGGCCATCGTGGGGCGGCCCAACGTGGGCAAGAGCTCCGTGCTGAACGCGCTCCTGGGCGAGGAGCGCGCAGTGGTCCACGACGCGCCGGGCACGACGCGCGACCCGGTCGACACGCTCATCGAGGTCGAAGGCCGCGAGGTGGCCCTCATCGACACGGCCGGCCTGCGGCGGCGCGGTCGCTCGGCCGAGGTCGAGCGCGCCAGTCAACGCCGCTCCATCGACGCGGCGCGGCGGTGCGACGTGGCGCTGGCGATCATCGATGCGACCGAGGGTGTGACCGAGGCCGATCTGGCGGCGCTGGACCAGGTGGTGCGCACCGGCTGCGGCAGCGTCGTGGCGGTGAACAAGTGGGATCTTGCGCAGCCCGACCTCGACGACCTCCGCGGCCGACTGCACGCGAAATCGCGTCAGCGGCCGCCCGTCGAGATCTGCTCGGCGGCCACCGGCGAGGGGCTGCACCGCCTCCTTCCGGCGGCGCTCCGGGTGTACGAGCGCGGCCGGGCCAGGATCCCCACGCGGGCGCTCAACGAGTTCCTGCGCGAGGCGGCCGAGGAGCGGCCCGGGCCCCGCCGGGGCCGCGCGCGCCTGTCGCTCCGGCATCTGGTCCAGACGGCCGAGGGGCCGCCTCGATTCCGGCTCGAGGTCAACGATCCCTCGCTGATGACGCGCGACTACGGCTACTGGCTCGAGAACCGGCTGCGGCGACGCTTCGACCTCGAGGGCGTGCCGGTCGACATCGACGTGCGGGCGCGGGCCGGCGGCAAGGGGGGCGCGCGGCGATGATCGCGGTGGTGGGAGGCGGCTCCTGGGGGACGGCCCTGGCACGGCTCGTGGCGCTGTCGGGCACGCCGGCCCTGCTGGTGTGCCGAACGGCCGATCAGGCACGGCGCATGGCCGCAGAGCGGCGTGCGGTCGGCTACCTGAAGGGGGTCGAGCTGCCGGACGGCGTCAGCGTCGGCTCGCTGGAGGACGTCGACTCGCTGACCGGGGCCGATCTCGTGGTCGCGGCGGTGCCCACGCGCGCGCTGCACGAGGCCGCCGAGTGGATGTCGTCGCGCCTGGCGCCCGACACCCCTTTCCTGTCGCTGATGAAGGGTCTCGACCCGGTCAGCGGGCTGCGCCTCTCGGAGGCGTGGCGCACGGCCCTGGGCGTCCCCATCCGCTTCGCCGCGCTCAGCGGTCCGAACCACGCCGAGGAGGTGGCCGCGGGTCAGCCGACCGCCACCGTCGCCGCGGGCGACCCCGAGCTGTGCGCCGACCTGCAGCGCCTGCTCAACGGGCCCCGCTTCCGCGTCTACGTCAACGACGACCTGGTCGGCGTGGAGCTGTGCGGTGCCGCGAAGAACGTCATCGCGATCGCCGCCGGCATGAGCGACGGGATGGGCGCCGGCGACAACGCCAAGGCGAGCCTCATCACCCGCGGACTGGCCGAGATGACCCGCCTCGGCGTGGCGTGCGGCGCCCGTGACGCCACGTTCCGGGGCTTGGCGGGGATGGGCGACCTGGTGGCGACCTGCACCAGCACCCACAGCAGGAACCGTCGCGCGGGCGAGCTCATCGCCGAGGGGCTGGCAGCCGACCTCGTCGATCAGCGCCTCGGGCAGGTGGCCGAGGGCCTGTGGACCGTGAGGTCTCTGCTCGACCTCGCGGCGTCGGTCTCCGTGGAGCTCCCGATCTCTCAGCAGGTGCACGCCGCCGCCTTCGAGGGGCGCCCCATCGAGCGCTGCATGGAGTCCCTCATGGCCCGTGCCCCGGTGGCCGAGGAGTAGGGCCCCCTCCCGGGCTGGGGGTCCGCGCCGGTCGGCGAGCCACGAGCCGTCACGAGCCGCTCGTCCTCGCGCGTTCGTCGTGGCCACGGCATCTGAACCATTCCTTGGTCGGAGCCGATAAAGGCCGTTGCTACTGTCGAACGACGATCAGCAGATCCCCCCGGAGGTCACCCGACTCATGGCTCCAGTCCGATCCC
>JARFPS010000196.1 GCA_029288175.1 Miltoncostaea sp.
CCCCCCCCCCCCCCCCCCCAGACCACCTTCGTCGGCCGCGTCAGATGTGTATAAGAGACAGGAGGAGGACGACCCCGGTGACCAGGACGATCCCGATGATCAGGACGACCCGGACGACGGGGACGATCAGGACGACCCGGATGACCCGGACGATCCCGATGATCAGGACGACCCGGACGACCCGGACGACGGGGACGATCAGGACGACCCGGATGACCCGGACGATCCCGATGATCAGGACGACCCGGACGACGGGGACGATCAGGACGACCAGGATGACCCGGGCGACGGGGACGATCAGGACGACGGGGACGATGAGGACGGGGACGACTCCGGCGATCAGGACGACGAGGACGATCCCAAGTGCGAGGTGGGCAACGGGCGCGAGCCCATCGCCATCCGTGAGCGCGTGGACTGCATCCCGCGACCCTGCGTCGTGCGCCCGATCAACCCGGGCTTTCCGGGCTACGACCGCATCTGCCGTCCGGTCTGCGTGACGGTGCCCTGCGAGTTCCCCGTCGACAGGACTCCCCCGGAGGAGGCGCCGGCGCGACCACGGCCGGTCATCGAGGAACCCGTCGACGAGATCGTGTCCATCGTGCGCGGGGAGGCCCCGACCGCCGCCGTCACGCCGCCGCCCCCCGTCGCCGCCACGGCGCCCGCGGACGCCACGCCGCCCCCTCCGGCGCCCGTCGTCATCGATCCCGCACCCGCCGAGGAGGCGCGTGTCGTCGAGGAGGCGCCGGTCATCGAGGAGGCGCCGGTCGTCGAGGAGGCGCCGGTCATCGAGGCGCCGGTCGAGGAGTCACCTCCGGCGGAGGTCGTGGCGGTGGCCGAGGATCCTTCGGTGGCTTCCGAGCCCCCGGCGTCCGAGCCGTCCAGCTCGGAGGGTGAGGCCCTCGGCTAGGAGGCCGGCGGGGCGTCGGGCTGCTGGATGACGTCCTCGCGCCCCTGGCCCGTGCCGATCAGCGTCACCGGGATGCCCAACGCGTCGCCGATCGCGTCGACGTAGTCGCGCGCGGCGGCGGGGAGCGCGGACCGTTCGCGGCAACCCTCGATGTCGTCCTCCCACCCCGGGAGATCCGTGTAGACGGGGCGGCAGCCGTGGAACACGGTCTGGTGGTAGGGCATCTCGCGCAGCCGCTCGCCGTCCCGGGTCTCGTACTCCTGGCAGACCCGGACGGTGGGAAAGCCCGACAGCACATCGAGCTTGGTCAGCGCCAACTCGGTGATGCCCGACAGCCGCACCGCGTAGCGCAGCGCCACGAGGTCCAGCCAGCCCGACCGGCGCTGCCGGCCCGTGGTGGTGCCGAACTCCTTGCCGCGGGTGGTGATCTGCTCGCCGATCGCGTCGTCGAGCTCGGTCGGGAAGGGCCCCTCGCCGACCCGCGTCACGTAGGCCTTGGCCACCCCGAGCACCCGGGAGATGCGGGTCGGCCCGACACCCGCGCCGGTGCAGGCGGCCCCCGCGATGGGGTTCGACGAGGTCACGAACGGATAGGTCCCGTGATCGATGTCGAGCATGGTCCCCTGAGCGCCCTCGAAGAGCACCGACCGTCCGCCGGTGATCGCCTGGTCGATCAGGAGGCTGGTGTCGGCGATGAACGGCTTCAGTCGCTCCGCGTAGGCGAGCTGCTCCTCGGCGACCGCGGCGGGGTCGAGGCGCGGAGCGTCGTAGAGCTTTTCGAGCACCTCGTTCTTCGCCTCGAGGGCGATCTCGAGTTTGCGCACCAGGATCTTCGGGTCCAGCAGGTCCTGCGCGCGGATGCCGACCCGGGCCGCCTTGTCCTGGTAGCAGGGGCCGATGCCGCGACGCGTGGTGCCGATCGAGAACCGCCCGAGCTTCATCTCCGCGGCCCCGTCCAGCATCACGTGGTAGGGCATGATCAGGTGGCAGTTGCCGCTCAGGCGCAGGCCCGACAGGTCGATGTCGCGGGCCTGCAGCTGGTCGATCTCCGTGCAGAGCCCGCCCGGGTCGACGACCGTGCCGTTGCCGATCACGCAGAGCGTGCCGGGGGAGAGGATGCCCGACGGTATGACGTGCAGCTTGTAGGTCTCGTCGTCGGTCACGATGGTGTGGCCGGCGTTGTTCCCGCCCTGGAAGCGCACGACCACGTCGCTCCGATCCGCCAGCAGGTCGACGATCTTGCCCTTGCCCTCGTCGCCCCACTGGGCGCCGATCACCACGGTGGCGCTCACGACGGGCCTCCGGCGCCGCCCCGCGGGAGGTTGCCGAACTTCGCGTAGGAGCCCATGAAGGTCAGTCTGACCCGATCCACGGGGCCGTTTCGGTTCTTGGCGATGTTGATCTCGGCCTCTCCTGCCTGCTCGGAGTCCGGGTCGTAGTAGTCGTCGCGGTAGATCATCAGCACGAGGTCGGCATCCTGCTCGATGGCGCCCGACTCGCGCAGGTCGGACAGCATCGGCCGCTTGTCGGGGCGTGCGTCGGGAGCGCGGTTGAGCTGCGAGACGACGAGCACCGGCACCTCGAGGTCGCGGGCGAGGCCCTTCAGCGAGCGCGAGATGGCCGAGATCTCCTGCACGCGGTTGTCGTTGCGGCGCCCCGGCGCCCCCTCCATGAGCTGGATGTAGTCGACGATGATCAGGTCCAGGCCCCCGCGGGCCTTGAGCCGGCGCGCCTTGGTGCGCATCTCGCCGATCCCCATCCCGCCCGACTCGTCGATGTACAGCTTGGAGGCCGCCAGCTTGTCGGCGGCCTGGCTCAGCCGCGGCCAGTCCTCGGAGGTCAGACGGCCGGACCGGATGCGGCTGGCATCGACCATGCCGGAGCTGCTCAGCATGCGCTGCACCAGTTCCTCGCCGCTCATCTCCAGGCTGAACACGGCCACGGTGCCCCCCACGTCCAGGGCGGCGTGCTCGGCCACCCCCAGCGCGAAGGCCGTCTTGCCCATGCTCGGGCGCGCGGCCACCACCACGAGGTTGGCGGGCCGCAGGCCGCCGGTGATCCGGTCGAGATCGACGAAACCGGTGGCGAGACCCGAGATCTCCGACCCGCTCTCGGTGGCCTCGATCAGACGCTTCATGGAGTCGGTGATCAGGTCCTTGGCGCTGCGGAACTCGCCGCGCACGCGCTCCTGAGCGACGTCGTAGACGAGGTCCTCGACGTTCTTCACCATGTCCGGCGTCTCGCCCTCGCCCTTGGCCACGACGCCCTCGATGTGCTGCGAGACCTGAAGCAGGCGACGCTGCGTCGCCATGTCGCGCACCATGTCTGCGTAGGAGCGCCAGTTGGCCGCGATGTAGGGGGTCTCCATCAGCGCGGCCACGCCCAGGCGGCCACCCGCCGCCTCCAGGGTGCCGTCCTTGGCGAGACGCTCGATCACCGTGATCGGCTCGATCGGCTCGCCGATGCGCGTCAGCTCCAGGACGCCCTCGAAGATGCGCCGGTGGCCCTCCTTGTAGAAGTCGTCGGTGCGCACGACGCCGTAGGCGTCGTGGAGACGATCCGGCGAGGCCATCAGCGAGGCCAGGAGCATCTCCTCGGCCTCGAGGTTCTTGGGCGGGGCAACGCGGTCGGCCACCGCGGACCGCTTACTCGTCGTCGACGAGCGGGCTGACGATCGTCTTGACCTCCGCCACGTGGCCGTGACCGAGGTCGACCGGGACGGTGTAGGTGCCGACGGCGCGGATGGCGGGCTCCACCGAGATGTGGCGGCGGTCGACGTCGGCTCCGCGCGCCTCCTTGATGGCCTGCGCCACGTCGCCCGGGCCGATCGAGCCGAACAGGCGCCCGTCGCCCCCGGCCTTGGCCTTCAGCGTCAGGATGGTGCGCGACAGCAGATCGGCCAGCTCTCGTGCCTCGTCGGCCGCGCGCGCCTCCAGGGCCTTGCGCTCCTCCTCCAGGCGGCGCACCTCCTCGATACGCGCGGGCGTGGCGATCTCGGCGAGGTGCCGCGGCAACAGGAAGTTCCGCATGTAGCCGCGCGAGACGTTGACGACGGCCCCCGCGTCACCGAGCCCCTCGACGTCTTTCACCAGGATGGCTTCCATGGGTCTCCTCGCGCTCCTAGAACGGGATGTCGTCGTCGGCGCCGCCGGAGGGCGCGCTCATATCGGACGTGTCGACCGGTAGGTCGCCGCCCTGCGCCGGGGCGGCACCGCCCTGCGCCGGGGCGTCGCTCCACCCCGAGCCGGCCTGGTAGCCACCCTGCTGGCTGCCGTCGCCGCGCGAGTCCAGGAAGAACACGTCGTTGGCGATGATCTCGACGTTCTGGCGCTTGGTGCCGTCCTGCGCCTGCCACTCGCGCCACGACAGCCGGCCGTCCACGCCGATGCGCCGGCCCTTGACCAGGTACGTCGTCACCGTCTCGGCCTGCCGCCCGAACACCGTGACGTCGAAGTAGTTGGAGCGGTCGCCCCAATTCCCGTTCTCGTCGCGGGCGCGGCTGGAGACCGCCACGCGCATGCCGCACACCGGATCGCCCGAGGCGGTGTGACGCAGCTCGGGATCGCTGGTGAGGCG
>JARFPS010000206.1 GCA_029288175.1 Miltoncostaea sp.
TGTGTATAAGAGACAGCGACCACGTCGGGCGAGTAGCGCACCACGCGGTCACGTCCATGGTGCTTGGCATGGTAGAGCGCACCGTCGGCGAACCGCTGCAGATCGTCCTGCGAGCCCGCCGTGGCCAGGTCGCAGACGCCCGCCGACAGCGTCACCCGGCCGACGCCGTCCATCGACGCCCCCGCCACGGCCTTGCGGGCACGCTCCACGGCGGCGACCGCGTCGCGTGAGCTTGCGCCGGGCAGGATCCAGGCGAGCTCGTCGCCTCCGGTGCGGCACAGGATGTCGCTCGCGCGGGTGACCGCCCGCAGCACGGACGACACGCGCCGGAGCACCTCGTCGCCGACCTGGTGACCGTTCTCGTCGTTGATGTCCTTGAAGCGGTCGATGTCGAGGAGGGCCAGGCTGAGCGGACTCCCGGCACGGCCGGCCCGGGCCATCTCCCCGCGCAGGCGCTCCTGGAAGGTCCGGTGGTTGCCGAATCCGGTGAGGGGGTCGACGGCCGCGAGCGCCTCCAGCTCGGCGCGGGCTTCGCGGTTGGCGATACCCAGCCCGATCAGCTCGGCGAAGTGCGCCAGACGGTGCTCCGTGCTGGGGCGGATCCCCTCGGGGCGGGTGGTGGTGACGACGACGGCGCCCCACATGCGCCCGCCGACCTCGATGCCGGTGGCCGCGGTCCCGGTGTAGCCCCGGACCCTTGCGCGGCGCCGAAGCGGGGACTCCTCGGGAAGCGTGGAGTAATCGTCGATGCGCGCGGGCTGCCCGGTGGCGCGCACTCTCCAGAGCGGACCGTCGGCGAGCACCGGCAGCGTGTCGCCGCTCCGATGCTCCACCGAGGCCGCCAGCACCAGGGCACCGTCGCCGTCGAACCGGCAGATGAACGAGTCGCAGCTGAAGATCTCGGCACACTCGGCGCTGACCAGATCCAGCACGTCCTCGTCGGAGGCGACCGCGCGGCCAACCCTGTGGAGCGCGCGGTAGACGCGCTCCGCCTGCCACCGATCGGTGATGTCCCGGAAGAGCAGGACCGCGTGCTGATCGGTGTCCTCGCCCGGGTCGGCCACGACGAAGCTGGCCACGAAGTCCACCCCGCCGCGCACCGCGAAGCGCGCGCGACGGGGCCCCGCGGTGGAGCCACCTCGAAGGGCGCCCTCCAGCAAACCCGCGTCCGTCCGCCGTTCGCCGTCGAGCGCCTCGAGCTCCACCACGTCTGCCAGCTCCAGGCCGATCAGATCGTCGGCAGAGCGGCCGAGCAGCCGGGTCGCCTCGGGGTTGGCGGCGCAGATGGCGCCCGACCCGTCAAGGGCCAGATAGCCATCTCCCAGCGCGCCGAGCAGATCGAGCCCGCCGAGGCCCTCGGCCGCCGGAACGACGCCCCCACACGCCGCGCAGCCGCCGCACCCCTCCCCGGGAGACAGGGCTTGCCGGCCGCTCATCGCCGGGGAGGTGTCGCAAGAGGACGTACTCATCGATGATACGAATCGACCGAAAACGCACGCCAATTGAGCGTTTCCCCTCCAATCGGCCAGAAACGCCGACCGGCTGCGGAGCTCTTCTCGGGCCCTAGGTCACCGTGAGGGCGTCCCAGCCCATGAGCGCTCCCGCCGCGCAGAGGCGCTCCAGAGCCTCCACCGCCCCCGGCCAGAACTGCGTCCCGGAGCACCGGCGACACTCGGCCAGCGCCTCGCGCACGCCCATCGGCGGGCTGTAGGGACGGTAGGTCGTCATCACGTCCCACGAATCGGCGAGGGCAAGGATCAGGGCGCCCATCGGGATCGTGTCCGCTGCAAGGCCGTCGGGGTAGCCCGTGCCGTCCCACCGCTCGTGGTGGCCCCGGATCCACGCCACCTGCTCCTCGGTCAGGACGTCGGCGACCATCTCGGCGCCGATCGCGGCGTGCGCGCGCACGCGCTCCAGCTCCGGCGGTGTGAGCGCCTCGGCCTTGAAGAGGATGGCGTCGGGCACCGAGATCTTCCCGACGTCGTGCACCAGCCCGGCCTCGCGGAGCTCGGCGATGGCGGTCAGCTCCCAGCCGAGCACGTGGGCGATCTGGACGGCCACGTCGGCGACGCGCTCGGAATGCTCGCGCGTGGAGGTGTCCTTCGCGTCGACCGCGCGGGCGAGGACGCGGATGCTCTGCAGCGCCTGCTGGCGAGCGAGGTGCTCGGCCCGCTCGGTGTCCGAGAGCACCTCGACCACCTCGGGCGTGTAGCGGATGACGCAGTCGCGCCCGTGGTGCTTCGCCCAGTACAGCGCCCCGTCGGCGAAGCGGAGCAGGTCGTCCGCGTGAGGGCCGGAGATCGTGTCGCAGACCCCGGCGGACAGCGTCACACGACCGACGCCGGGAAAGTACTCGGCGGCGACGCGCTCGCGACCGCGATCGACCGCCTGCCAGGCCTCGGGCGCGGCGCAGTCGGGCAGGAGCCATGCGAGCTCGTCGCCCCCGACGCGGCACAGCACGTCGCTCTCGCGGGCGGCGCCGACCAGGATCTCGGCGACGCCGCGCAGGACCTCGTCGCCCACCTGATGTCCGTGGTCGTCGTTGATGCTCTTGAAGCGGTCGATGTCGAGCACGGCAAGGGAAAGGGCCACCCCGCGTCGCCGCGCGCCCGCGATCTCGTGCTTCAGGCGCTCGTGGAAGGCCCGGTGGTTTCCGAACCCCGTGAGCGGGTCGGTGTTGGCGAGCGCCTCGAGCTCGGCCCGCGCCTGCCGGTTCCCGATCGCGAATCCGAGCAGCTCGGCGAAGTGATTCAGGCGCGACTCCACCGCGGCGGGGATGCCGTCGGGGCGGCGGGTGGTGACGAGGATCGCGCCCCATGTCGAGCCGTCGACCTCGACCGGCGCCGCGGTCGTGGCCGTGTAGCCGCGCTCCGTGGCGTGCGCTCTCAGAGGGGAATCGGCGGGAAGCGTGGAGTAGTCGTCGATGCGCGCGGGCCGCCCGGTGGCGCGCACGGCATCGAGCGCGCCACCCCCACCGTACGGCAGCAGGTCGCCTTCCGAAGAGTGATCACCGGCGGCGCCGACGACGGTCGCCCCCTCGGCGTCGAAGCGGCAGACCATCGCCTCGGCCCAGAAGATGTCGGCGGTCTCACGGGCCACGAGCTCGTAGACGTGGTCTCCGGCCGCCACCGCCCGCCCCACCTTGTGCAGAGCCTGGTTGACGCGATCGGACTGCCAGCGGTCGGTCACGTCGCGGAAGGCCATCACGGCGCCGCGGCCCTCGGCTCCGTCGAAGCCGTTCAGCACGTAGAGGGCCACGAACTCCCGCCCCGAGGAGACGGTGAAGCGGACCTCCTCCTCGATGGTCGTGCCGATCTGCGCGATGACCGAGGCCACCGGATCGGCCGGCCGCCCCCGATCATCCTCGGCGATACCGTGGATCTGGACGAGCTCGGCGAGCGGCTTGCCGACGAGCCCGGTGGCGGGGATGCCGAACAGCCGCTCGGCCTCGGGGTTGGCGACCTCGATGCGACCCCCCTCGTCGAAGGCGCATACGCCGTCGCCGAGAGCGCCGACCAAGGCCTGCAGGCGATCGCGCTCGGCGGCGCGCAGCTCGCTGCCCCGCCTGAGGCTCTCGTTGAGATGGAGCAGCTCGTCGGAGGAGATCCGGAGCGAGCGCTCCGACAGGTAGCGCTCGTCGTCGGCCTGCTCATATGCGGCGCTCACCCGCGCGAGATGCTCGCGCCAGGCCTCGGCGGTGGGCGGGGGGGCGTCCTGATCGAGACCCACGCGCCTCAGCTGGCGCGCCAGCGTGCGGTGCAGTGGCCGCTCCGCGCCCTCAGCCATCGCGCTCGCCCAGAGTGGTGACCGTCATCGTCTGGTTGTGGAGATCGCACGCCCCACCGGCCAGCGGCGACAGCTCGCCGTAGCTGTAGAAGCCCAGGTGGTGGGCTGAGCCGAGCGGGCCATCGGCGACGGCCTCGATCTCCTCCTCCGAGCGCTCGCCGAGCACCAGCCGGCGGCCCACGCAGCTGATGTCGATCGCCAGGGTGTCGCCGTGAACGCCCTCGACAGCGGCGACCGACCCGGCGTCGCTCGCGCCGTCGATGAGGCGGTCGAAGTTCGCCCGCATCAGCTGGGCGAGGGCTCCGCGGGGGATGTCCCCGGCGTAGGTGAGCGACCCGGCCCGTTCGTCGACGCTGAGAATGGTGCGGACCACGCTCTCCTCGGGCCGGTCTCCGAACTCGACGAGGAGGGGGAACAGCAGCCCCGTGGCGGGCAGGCCCTCGGCGAGCTCGCCGAGGTACTCCTTGTAGAGCGTCAGGGCCGGGCGGTCGTCGAGCTCGTACAGCACGCTGCCCTCGGAACGCGTGACCACGCGCTGAGGACCGAAGATGTCCCACCCCCCGCGGCTGCCGTGGCCCACGGCGAGCCGTTCGCCGTAGAGGCCCACCGCGGTGATCCAGCCCGAGGTCGGCCGGCCGTCGACAAGGACCCAGGTGCGCTCGAACCGGTCGCCGTCGCCGGCGAGGCCGCCGGTGACCACGACATCGTCCGCGAGGCCCGACCCGAGGCCGCGCGCGAGCTCGGAGCCGTTCACGTGCAGGCCGTCGGAGAGAACGAAGACCGCGCGGAGCTCGTCGCCCGCCAGCTCCGTCGCGAGCGCCTGCCCCGCCCGAAACGAGTCGGCGAGGCCCTCGACCGGGCCCGCGGCGAGGCGCACACGGGCACGCTCGAACCGCGCGACGGCGACGGAGATCGATTCGTCGCGCAACGACCTGGCGTGGATCTCCCCGCTGGTGGAGCACCCCACGATGCATGAGGTCGGGTAGGAGTCGATCAGCTCCGCCAGGACGTGGTGACGCTCATCGAACGAGCGTGCGCAGAAGGCGATGACCAGCGTGTCGGGGGAGTCGAGCGCGGGGAACCGGTCGACGGTCCACTCGCCGTCGTAGCTGAACGTCTCCAGCTTCATCGCAGGGGAACCCTCGGTCTCCGACACAGCATCACCGCGCCCACGACTGGACTCATCGGCGCGGCGGAGCGAAAAGCTGAGCCCGCCCTGCAGACCCTTGACACGCGACCGGACGGGCGTAATAGTTGACCGGTCGGTCAAGGGGAGCGGATGGGTCGCACGAGCGATGCCGAGCAGCGGCTGATCGAGGAGGCCACAAGCCTGTGGTACTCGCGCAGCTATGCGGACGTCGGCGTCAGCGAGATCTGCGACGCCGCCGGTGTCCGCAAGGGGAGCTTCTACCACTTCTTCCCCTCCAAGCGCGACCTCGCCCTGGCCGTCCTTGATCGGCACGCCCAGACCTTCCGCGAGCGGGTCGTGGAGCGGGTCGCCGCGCACGAGGGCACCGCCATGGAGCGCCTGGACCTCGTGGGCCAGATCGGCGCCGAGTTCCTTGCCGAGACCGCCGAGGCCACAGGGACCGTCTGCGGTTGCCCGGTCGGCAACCTCGCCGTCGAGCTCAGCACCATCGACGACACCCTTCGTCGACGCTTCGACGCCATGTTCCGCGAGCGGATCGCGTTCTTGCGAAGCCTGCTCGACGCTGCGGTTGCAGAGGGCTCGCTTCCCGCCGGCACCGACACCGATCTGGTCGCCGAGTCGCTCAACGCGTACTACGAGGGCATCCTCGCGATGGCGAAGACCGCGGGGGACGCAGGACTGTTGCGCCGGCTGGCGCCGCTCGCCATCGGCCTGGTCCGCGCGCCCGAGGCCGCACCGGTCTCGAGCTGAGCGGGCTTCGCGCCAATGCCTGAGCCCAGAGGACGGAGGCGAGAAGTCGACCGGTCAACTATTCAGACGCACCATCCATCACCGATACCGGGCACTCCGGGGGGAGCTTCGACATGAGCACGGCATCCGGCGGCGACAGCGCCGCGCACGACCGACGCTGGCTGGGCCTCGCGGCCCTGTGCTCGGCGTTCTTCATGGTGATCCTGGACGTGGCGATCGTGAACGTCGCCCTGCCCACGATCCAGACCGACCTCGACTTCTCGCAGAAGAACCTGCAATGGGTCGTCAGCGCCTACGCGCTGACCTTCGGCGGCCTGCTGCTGCTCGGCGGTCGCCTGGCCGACCTGCTGGGCCGCCGGCGGCTGCTGGTGGTCGGCATCGCCCTGTTCGGCGCGGCCTCGCTGCTGGCGGGGCTCGCCTGGTCGGACGTGGTGCTGATCGCCGCGCGCGCCCTTCAGGGCGTCGGCGCCGCCATCATGACCCCGGCCGCCCTCTCGATCCTCATGACCACCTTCCGCGAGGGCAAGGAGCGCAACCTGGCCCTCGGCGTGTGGGGCGCCGTCGGCGCCTCGGGCGGCACGGTGGGCGTGCTGGTCGGCGGAATCTTCACCGACACGATCGGCTGGGAGTGGATCTTCTTCATCAACGTCCCGGTCAGCATCGCGGTCATCGCCCTCGCGCCGGTGCTGCTCCTGGAGAGCCGCGCCGAGGGCGCCGGGCGCAGCTTCGACATCGCGGGGGCGCTCTCCGTCACGGCGGGCGTCGCGCTGTTGGTCTACGCGCTGGTCGAGGCCAGCGCCGCGGGATGGGGGTCGTTCCAGACACTCGGCCTGCTCGCGCTCTCGGGCGCGCTGCTCGCGGCCTTCGCGGCCATCGAGATGCGCTCGCGGCAGCCGATCATGCCGTTCTCGATCTTTCGCATCAAAGCGGTGACCGGATCGAACGTCGCCTCGTTCGCGCTCGGAGCCGGGGCCTTCGGGATGTTCTTCATCCTCACGCTCTACATGCAGCAGGTGCTGGGCTACTCGGCCATCGAGACCGGCGTGGCGTTCCTCGCGACGTCGCTCGCAGCCCTGGTCGCCTCGATGCTCACCTCGAACCTGGTGACGCGGACGGGGCCACGATGGCCGCTGACGATCGGCCTGGTCGTGGCCGCGGTCGGCATCCTGTGGCTCGCCCAGATCCCGGTCGACGGCGACTACCTCACCGACCTCTTCCCCGGCCTGCTGCTGTTCGGCATCGGACTCGGCGCGGCCTTCGTGGCCCTGTCGATCGGCGCCCTCGAGGGCGTCCGGGAAGAGGACGCGGGGCTCGCCTCCGGGCTGCTGAACACCACACAGCAGGTCGGCGGCGCGCTGGGCGTGGCGGTGCTGTCCAGCCTGGCGATCACGCGCACCAACGACCTCGCCGAGGGCGGCACCGACCAGGCCGCGGCCCTCACCGAGGGGTTCCAGCTGGCGATCTACGCCGGCGCCGGGTTCGCCATCGCCGGAGCCATCGCGGTGCTTGCCCTGGTCCGCACCGGCGATCGCCCCGAAGCGGAGGAGTCCGTGGCCCGGGCGCCGATCGCCTAGCGCCGGAGGCGCTCAGGGGCCGCTGAGCCGACCTCCGGCGCCGATACGGCGCCGGAGGTCGAGGATCCGGCTCACGGAGGCGCGCGCGTCGGAACGGCTGATCGTTCCGGCGCGCATGGCCTTGATGAGGCCGCTGCGCCCCTGGTTGCCCTCCGACACCGAGCGACCCGAGTAGAGCAGGGCGTCCATCCCCGCGTGGGAGGCGAGCACCGAGCGGTTGCCCATCGAGCCGAATCGCTCCAGGGCGCCGGCCTCCATCGCGTCGGTGATCGCGACGCCGTCGAAGTCGAGTTTGTTGCGCAGCCAGCCCTTGACGATGCGCTTGGAGAGACCGGCGGGTCGGGAGTCGAGCGCCGGATAGACGGCCCACGACGGCATGACCAGGTTGACGCCCGAGCCGATCGCCGTGACGTACGGCCGCATGTCGATGTTCTCGAGCGTCTGCCGCGACAGGTTCAGGGTCACCGGCACCTCGTCGGTGTTCTGGTTCGCGCTCGCGGCGCCCAGCCCCGGAAAGTGCTTCGCGGTCGCGGCGACCCCGGCGCGCTGCTGAGACTGGATGACGTTGGGAGCAAGCTGACGCACCACCGAGGCGCGGTTCGAATAGGAGCGCCCGAACCGGTCGAGGAAGTCGCCCGGCGATCGGTAGACGCCCAGAACGGGGGCGAGGTTGACGTTCATGCCCACGCCGGCCAGGTTCCTGCCCGCACCCGTGCCGGCGCTCCGCGCCAGCGAGACGCGATCGGCGGACGCGCCGATCTGCTTCGCCGACATCGCCGGCGCACCGGGCAACCGGCGAACCTGACCACCCTCCTGGTCGGTCATCAGCAGCAGCGGCTCCTCGATCGGGCTCTGTCGCTGCGCCGCGTTCAGCCGGCCGATGACGCTCGTGATCTGGCTCCTGGAGCTGATGTTTTCGCCGAAGAAGATGATCCCCGCGACGTTCCCCGAGCGGATCAGCTTCAGCAGGCTCCCGGGAGGTGCGGTGCCCGAGTAGCTGTAGACGGACCGCTGCCCGGCGAGCTGCGGGACCGTCAGGCGATCGACGTCCGTGGCGTCCGCGGTCTGGGTGCCGCTCGCGGCGGCGGAGGTTGCGGCCGATGCGGCGCCCAACGCGAGGACCGACGCGGCGAGCCCGAGGGCGACGGATGGGCGCATGCGGATCCTCCGGGGTCGATCGTCGTCGGTGACCCTACCCCCGGGCCCGGCGGCTGCAAGAATGGCGCGGCATGGCGGACCTGGGTCACACGGCGCTGGGCTCGTGGAGCGGCGGGCGGTTCCTCCACTTCGGCCTGCCGATCGACGAGGACCGGTTGGTGGAGCTCCTGCGCCCCGGCCGAGGAATCCACACGATCGTCACGGCCGACGCCTACGGGCAGGGAGCAGCCGACGCGGTCGTCGGCCAGGCCGTGGCCGGCGTTCCCCGCGACGAGTACGCGCTCGTCGGGGCCGTGGGTCACGACTTCTATGAGGGCGAGCGGGACGGCCCCCGCGGGTTTCCGCGCTTCACCAGCCCGGCCCTGCGCGGACCGGAGGGTTATGCCGACTACCTGAGGATGGCGACCGAGCGGAGCCTGGAGCGCCTGGGGGTCGATCGCCTCGACCTGCTGATGCTGCACAACCCGGATCGCACGGGGTACACCAGCGAGGTGGTCTGGCGGGCGCTCACCGACCTGCGGGACGAGGGCCTGGCCGATCGTCTCGGGCTGGCGCCCGGGCCGGCCAACGGCTTCACGCTCGACATCATCGGCTGCCTGGAGCGGTTCGGCGAGGAGATCGCGTGGGCCATGCTGATCCTGAACCCGTTCGAGCCCTGGCCGGGGACGATGGCGCTCCCCGCCTGCGAGGCCAACGAGGTGCGCGTGCTCGCCCGCGTGGTCGACTACGGGGGTGTGTTCCACGGCGACGTGCCCGACGAGGACGCGCTGCCCGAGAAGGACCACCGGGCGTTCCGCCCGGCGGGCTGGGTGAACGAGGCGCGCTCGCGACTGGAGAACCTGCGGCCGATCGCCGACCGCCACGGGCTGACGCCGCTTCAGCTGGCGTGCCAGTGGACCCTGGCCCAGCCGGCGGTGGCCTGCGTGGCGCCCACGCTCATCCAGGAGCCCGGCGCGGGCGCCAAGAGCATCGAGGACAAGCGCGGCGAGCTGGCCGCCGTGCCGGAGCGCGTCGTGCTCGACGCGGACGAGCTGGCCGGCATCGCAGAGGTGGGCGACAACCGGGGGTGCATGGCGCTCAAGGGCGGCACGCCCGCCCACGAGGGCGAGGAACAGGCCGACGCCTGGCCGCTCAACGACGATCTCGAGGCCATCGCGCGCCGCTGGGATGTGAACCCGGAGCTCGATCTCGTGAAGACCCACTGACCGCATGAGCGCGCGGCGGGGCGACAAGTGGTGGGTCGTCGCCGCCATGTCGCTCCCGCTGTTCATCCTGACGGTCGACATCAACGGCGCGTTCATCGCGCTGCCGGAGATCGGCCTGGACCTCGAGGCGTCCACCACCAGCCTGCAGTGGGTCATGAACGCCTACCTGCTGGCGTTCGCCGCGCTGCTCCTGCCCATCGGCCGGGTCGCCGACCTGATCGGGCGGCGGCGGATGCTGCTGGCGGGCATCGTCGTCTTCGGCGCCGCCTCACT
Organism: Miltoncostaea sp.; assembly: GCA_029288175.1. Lineage (GTDB taxonomy): Bacteria > Actinomycetota > Thermoleophilia > Miltoncostaeales > Miltoncostaeaceae > JARFPS01. Next base: position 9,897 of record JARFPS010000206.1, read on the forward strand.
GCTGAACGGGCTGGCGCCGAGCGAGGCGGTGCTGATCGCAGGACGGGCGCTCCAGGGGATGGGTGCGGCGATGTTCTTCGCGACCTCGCTGTCGATCGTGAGCAACGTCTTTCCGCCCGACGAGCGCGCGCGCGGGATCGGCGTGTGGACAGCCGTCGGCGCGAGCGGAGCGGCGGCCGGGCCCATCCTGGGCGGCGTGCTCACCGAGTTCCTCAGCTGGCGGTGGTTCTTTCTGGTCAACGTCCCCATCGCGGTGGCCGCCGTCATCCTCACGCTCGCCGTCGTCGAGGAATCGCGCGACACCGAGGCCGAGCCCGGCATCGACGTGGCCGGGTTCATCACCTCGGCCCTGGGCATGGTGGCGCTGATCTTCGGCATCCAGGAAGGGCCGGACCTCGGCTGGGACGACCCGCTGGTCATCGCCTCCCTGATCGCCGGCCCGCTGCTGCTCGTCGCGTTCGTGATCATCGAGACCCGGGTCGCGAACCCGCTCTTCGAGCTGGAGCTCTTCCGGGGGCGCAACTTCCTGGCCTCGAACATCGCGGGCGCGGCCCAGAACGCCGCCTTCTTCACCATCTCGTTCTTCGTGACGCTCTACCTTCAGAACGTCGAGGGCCTGGGCGCCTTTGAGACCGGGATCGTGTTCCTCGCCATCATGATCCCGTTCATCTCGATCTCGTTCTTCACCGGGAAGGTGTACGAGCGCCTTGGCGGGCGGTGGGGCATGGTCGTCGGCCTCGCGTTCTGCGGGGCATCGGCGCTGGCGCTGATCCCGCTCGATCTCGACACCACACTGCTCCTGGTGATCGTGTCGTTCCTGCTTTTCGGGGTGGGAGCCGCGCTGGCCTACAACATCTCCACGACCGCCGGCATGGCGTCGATCCCCGAGGAGAAGGCCGGCGGAGCCTCAGGCATCCTCAGCTCCACCCGCTTCGTGGGACCGGCGCTCGCGCTGGCGGCCACGGGCGCGGTGTTCCAGGCGATCGAGGACCGCCGCCTCCGCGAGGAGGTCGCCGATCAGGTGCCCTCCCTCTCCGACGCCCAGGTCGACGAGGTCCAGGGGCTTCTGTCCGGCTCACCCGAGGCCGTGGCCGAGCTGTCCGAGCTCGGAACAGAGGAGGTCGCGCGTCTCGAGGACATCGTGCGCGAGGTGTTCGTGCCGGCCATGTCGGTGACCATGGCCGTCATCGCGGGCATCGTGGCGCTGGGCATCGCCGGCGCGCTGCTCTACCGGGACCGGCCCGAGCAGTCCTGAGGTCGCCGCGAGGCGCCTAGGCGAACGCGCCGCGGCGCCGAATGATCAGCAGCCAGGTGAGGACGCCGGACACGGCGACCAGGACGATCGAGGTCAGGGCCGCGTCGGCCCAGAACGCGTCGGCGGCGGCGCCCCACACCTTGGTGGCCAGCGTGCTGAAGCCCGGGGGAGCGAGCAGCAGGGTGATGGGGAGCTCCTTCATGGTCGACAGCAGCACCAGCCCCGCGCCCGCCAGAAGCCCCGGGAGCATGAGGGGCAGCTCCACCCGCAGCGCGCGCTCGCCGCGGCCCATGCCCAGCGACTTCGAGGCCTCCACGAGCGAGCGCGGCACGCTCCCCACGGCCACCCGGCTGGTGCCCAGCGCGAGCCCGGCGAACTGGATGACGTAGGCCGCCACCAGCAACGGCAGCGTTTGGTAGATGCTCACCAGCACGCTGCTGTTCAGGGTCCAGAACACCAGGGCCAGGGCGAGCACCAGCCCCGGGATGGCGAAACCCGACAGCACCACCGCACCGGCCACGCCGGACACGGGTCCGGGCCGTCGCGCCGCCAGCGTCGCCAGCGGAAGGACCACCAGCACCGCCGCCGCCGCCGCCGCGATGCTGACCAGCGAGGTGCTGAGGGTCGGGCCCACCAGCGACGCCGGGTCGGACACGATGGCGCCGGGGCGATCGGTGCCCTCGACCAGGCCCCGGAAAGCCCAGTAGCCCAGCACCGAGAGCGGCGCGGCCAGCGCGAGCCCCACGAGCGCGACCACGAAGGCCAGCGCCGGCAGGCGCCAGCGCCCAAGCGGCACCCGCCGGGGAGACGACTCGCGGCGCGTGTCGGCACGCGAGCGCCCCGAGATCGCCCGCTCGGCGGCCACGGC
>JARFPS010000219.1 GCA_029288175.1 Miltoncostaea sp.
CACGTCACGGTGTTCGTCGGCAGCGTCAGATGTGTATAAGAGACAGTCGATGACCGGCTCGGTCCAGCCGTCCTGATAGAGCCCGGAGGCGTTGCCCGCGAGGCGCGGGGGGCCCTCGATGCGCCAGAGCACCAGCGTCGCCGCCTGGGCGCGGGCACTGGCGACGGGCTCGCCCACCAGCTCCCACGAGTCCGAGGTGACCACCAGGCTCTCGGGCGGCAGCTCGTCGATGCCCGGGCGCAGCGGGACGAAGGCGCCGGTGGCCGGGTCGATGTCGGCGCGCGGCACCCCGATGGCCGGAAGCTCGCCGGGCACCGCCACCACCGAGCGGATCGATTCGTTCCAGAACTCCGACTCCCAGACGAGCTTGGGATCGTCGGCGCTGTTCCACAGAAAGGCCACGTCCTCGTCGCCGGCCGCTGAGTCGACCCACTCGCGGGGCTCCGGGGCCACCGAGGCGGCGGTGGCCGCGGCGAAGTCGTTCAGCCGGGGTGTGACGCCCAGGTTCCCCACGACGAGCGCGACGAGGGTTCCCCCGGCCAGGGTGGCGATCGCCGCCCTGCGCGGCAGGAACGCGACCACGGCGGTCCCGGCGATGCCGGCGAGCGCGAGGATCAGGGCCGTCGTCGACACCGATAGGGTGAGCCACTCACTGAGCTTCAGCAGCGACAGAAGGGCGAAGGTGTCGCTGAACGGCGGCGGGGTCAGCAGCTCGTCCACCGGCAGGTCGATCACCGCGAGCGCCGTGAGGCCGGATGCGGCGACGGCCACGATGCGCGACATGCCGTAGACGGCAACCCCGATCAGCGCCACCAGGATCACCAAGGGCTCGACATAGAACAGGTTGCGCTCCTGGACGCGGTCGGAGTGGTTGATCGCGAAGACCACGACCTGCACGAGCAGCGGAACCGTCAGGGCGAGCGTGGCGATCAGGGCCGCGTCGACACCGCGGTCGCGGAAGGGCGAGAACAGGAACTTCCCCCAGGTCGCCACGGCGAGCGCGAACGGCACCAGGCCCACGGCCAGGGCGATCACGGCGATGTGCCACGTCGACCAGTCGATGAACGACTCGGTCGACACGCCGGTCTCGACCTCGCGATAGCCGCCCAGCAGCCCGCGCTCGTCGCGCGAGCGGACGGCCTGCGCCAGCAACGCCAGGATCGGCAGGCCGACGGTCAGCGCCACCAGGGGCCACAGCCCGCGCAGGCGGGCCGTGAACGCCTCCCGCCACGCGCGCTCCCCGTCTCCGCGCAGCAGCACGTACGCGATCGCCGCCGGGATGGCCACCAGCAGCACCACACCCTGCAGCCGCGTCAGCACGGCCAGCGCCACGACGGCGATCACGAGCGCCTGCCGCCCGATGGTGGGGTTCTGAATGGCCCGCGCCAGCATCCACACGAACAGGAGGGCCAGCGGCAGGAACGCGGGCTCGGTCATGACGACGCCGACGTAGGCGAACGCGGGCAGGGCCAGGACCAGCGTGGCGAACACCAGCGACAAGCGCTTCGACAGCGCCATGCGCGCCAGGCCGTAGGCCGGAAGCGCGGCCGAGGCCATCACCACCGCGTTCGCGCCCTTGATCCAGTCATAGGCGACGGCCGTGCCGCCCAGGAGGTATCCGGGGGCGTTGATCAGCGGGGTGATCGTCGAGTAGTAGATCCGGTCGTCGCGGATCAACAGATCGCCGCGGTCGGCCAGCGAGCGCGACAGCTCCGAGTAGATGAACTCGTCGGTGAAGATCCACGGCGTCGGGTTGCCGAGCGCCAGGATGAACCGCGCGCTCGCGGCGATCACGATCAGGCCCAGCAGAACCAGCAGCGGCGAGCGGTCGACGGCCCGCAGCACCTGGCGGATCACGTCACCCCGATGTCGCGGACCGCCCGCGCGAGGGCCGGCGCCAGGCCCGCCGCCTCGCGCGCCTCGGGGGTGCTCACCTCCGAGATGCGCTCTCCCAGCGTGCCGAGCAACGCATCGGCCAGAGCCGGGGCCCCGGCGGGCGACAGGGCGGCGCGCAGGTAGGCGTCGGCCACCATGTCGGGGTCCAGCCGCTCCCGGGCGTACCGAGCGGCCGCCTCGCCCATGCCGCGTCGCCGCCGATCGTTGCGGGCCAGGGCCACCAGGGTGGCGGCCAGGTTGGTCGCCTCGTGCTCATCGGGCTCCACCCGTGCCACCGCATCGTCGGGCAGCTCGTCATACCAGCCCCCCGGCGAGACCACGGTCGGCACGCCGGCCGAGAGCAGTCGCACGACGGTCCCGCTGGTCTCGCCGAGGGTGGGTGATCTGAGGCTGACCCCGATGTCCGTGCCCGCGATCAGCCGCGGCAGCAGGGCCGGGTCCGCGAAGCCGGTCATCTCCACCGCGCCGGGGGGGAGTCCCTCCCGCTCGGCCAGCCTGCGCGGATCGAGCTCCTCGGGGGCCGAGCCCACGATCAGCAGGCGGGCGCTCGGCAGCTCCCTGCGAGCCAGCGACAGCGCTCTCACGATCGAGTGCAGGCGCTTCTCGCGTGTGACGAAGCCGAAGAAGCCGATGACGGGGAACGGGTCCCCCGCCAGCCGGGCCGGGGGCGCCGCTCCCTCATCGAGCGCGAGGTGAGGGATGACGGTCACCCGCAGGTCCGGCCGCGCGGCGCGAACCGCCGCAGCGGCGTGCCGCGAGTGCACCACCACGCCCGTGGCATGTCCGAGCACCTGCGTGGTCATCGGGTGCAGCTGCGGCGCCACCGACCACAGCGGGGGGAGAGCCCCCTCGACCACGGCGTGACCCAGCAGGCGCCCGGCCGCTCCGCGCTCGGCGGTGAGCGCGTCGACGTAGGCCGTAGCGTCGCCGCGGCCCATGGTCATGCCCGCGACCAGGTGATGCAGCACGACGTCGTGCAGCACCACGAGCGCCGGCCGGCGTGCCACGGCGTCGGCGATCCAGCCGTGGAAGTCGACGTTGTTGCCGATATGGGCGATGACGGCGTCCTGTCCGCGCAGCCGCCGCAGCTCACGGCGGCTCGCCGCGGCCACCCGCACCCCGGGCACCGGGTCGGGTTCGCCGCCCGAGAGGACGGTCACCTCGGCCCGGTCGGCCAGCGCTGTGGCAAGCGCCCGCGTGTAGTCCGAGATCCCGCTGCGCTCGGGGGGCAGCGGGCTGAGCAGGGTGATACGGCTCACGCCAGCGCGGCGTCGAGCAGGCGGTCGATGACGCGGTCCCAGGTGATCGTCTCGGCCACCGCGCGCCCCGCCTCGCCCATCCGTCGCGCGCCCTCGGCGTCGGTGCTGAGGCGGGTCAGGGCCCGGGCGACCGGGCCCGGTCCGGGCTCGGTGACCAACCCGGTCTCGCCGTCGCGGACGAACTCCAGTGGCCCGCCGGCGTCGCGCGTGGTGATGACGGGCTTTCCGGCCAGATGGGCCTCGAGGGTGACGAAGCCGTAGTCCTCGTCGTGCGGCGCGTAGTAGACGCCACGGCAGCGGCCGTACAGCTCGGCGAGCTCCTCCTCGTCCACCCGACCGCGGAACTCGGCGCGCTCGTCGAGGCCCAGCTCGTCGGCCAGGGCTCGCAGCGGCTCCAGCTCCGGTCCCGATCCCACCACCACGGCCCGAGCCTCGGGCGCCGAGGCGAGGGCGCGCAGCAGCACGTCGACCCGCTTGGCGGCGTCAAGGCGCCCCACCGAGAGCACGAAGCCGTCGTCCCCGCGCCACGAGAGATCGAGCGTCTGCGGCGGCGCCGGCAGCACCTCGGCATCGATGTCGTTATAGCGGCGCAGGCGCCCGGCGTTGTTGGCGCTGGTCGTGAACAGCGCGCGGGCCTCACCGAGCGCGACGGCGTCCATGTGGCGAACGGCCTCGCGCATGGCGGCCCCCTCGGCGTCGTCCGCGAACTGGCCGTACTCGGTCCCGTGCATGTCGTACGCCTGTCGGAACTGGTGGAACAGCCAGACGACCTTGCGTGGGTGGCGCGCCAGATAGCTGGGGAACTTGGTCCCGATCAGCACGTCGATGGGGGTGCCGTTGCTCTCCACCAGATCCAGCGTGCGCCACGCCAGGCAGCTCTGCAAAAGCGACAGGTCCGGGTACCAGGAGTAGGGGACGGTCACCAGCGTCGACTCGTGGCCGCGCGCCCGCAGCTCCTCCACGAGCGTCTCCGCGTGGATCTCGGCGCCGCCGTGCTCGAAGGGCACCTGCGGCAGGCAGACGGCCACCCGCAGCGGCCGGCTCATGCTCGCGCGATCACCGCGTAGTCCTGCGGAGCGAACAGCAGGTCGTTCAGGCGGTTGACGTTGTGGGCGCTCGCTTCGACGAGTTCAGGAGGTGTCCCGTCGGGATGGGGGAGCTCGCGCAGGCGCTGATCGTCGGGAAGCGGGCTCCGGAGCTCCACCTCGACGTCGTGGAAGCCGGAGGTCTCGACGAGGAAGGCCAGCGTCTGGGGAACGAGCGGCTGGGCATGGGTCAGGTCGGCGAAGTAGTTGCGCAGGGCCGACAGACTCGCCGGGTTGATCGTCTCGAGCACGATCACGCCACCCGGCCTCAGTGCGTTCTGCGCTGCGACGAGGAAGGCGACCAGCGGACCGGGAGGAAGGTGCTCCACGACCTGCGCGGCGAACACGCCGCCCAGCGAGCCGGCCGCGGTGGCCGCCAGGGCGGCGATGCCTTCGCCGTGCCGGACGTCCAGGCCCTGCTCGCGGCACCACTCGGCCATCTCGGCGTCGGCGTCCACGCCGCGGGCGCTCTTTCCCGCATCCTTCAGCAACTGCAGGAACTCCCCGCGCCCGCAGCCGATGTCCATGATGTCGTCGACGTCGGCGAAGCGCTCCACGAAGTCGCGCTGGCGCTCGGTGATCTCCTCGCGCGACCCGCGCATGGTCGACTCGAAGGCTGTCTCTTATACACA
>JARFPS010000225.1 GCA_029288175.1 Miltoncostaea sp.
CTGCAGGATGCTCCAGCCGCGCTCGCCGATGGTGGCGATGGCATGGGCTTCGATGCGATCGACGAACCGCGGGTGGCAGCCGAGCTGTTCGGCCACGGCTGCGCGGTCGCGAGGGCCGCCGCCGTCTGCGCCGACGCGGAGCGCGACGACGCGGAGCGCGAGAGGGGAGAGGTCGTTGAGCTTCTGAACCATACGAACAAGTGTACGCCCCCCCTCGGACGACACCTTCCTCCCCGGGTGCCCGACCGGTGAGCGCCGCGGTCGATCACACGACCGTCGAGGGGTTCCCGGCGGTGCGGCTCACATCTCCCGACGGCCGATCGACGGCGGTCGTCGTGCCGGGGCTCGCCATGCTGGCGTGCTCGCTCCGGCGCGAAGGGGAGGAGTTGCTCGGCCAGCGCCGGGGTGTGCGCGCCTACGCCGAGACCGGGTCCACCATGGGCATTCCGCTGCTCTATCCGTGGGCCAACCGGCTGTCCGACCTCGACGCCGCGGGCGTCGCCCTCGACCGGGGGTCCGAGCTGCTCCGCATCGACGAGGCCACGGGGCTCCCCGTCCACGGCGTGCGTCTGCGGGGCGCCGCCTGGACCACGGAGGCCGCGACGGTCGAGGACGCGGCGCTCGTCAGCGGAACCCTCGATCTGGCGGCCGACCGTGCCCTCCGGGCGGCGCTTCCCTGGCCGCACCGCCTGACGGTGACCCACCGGCTCGACGACAGGGGACTCGCCGTGACCACCACCGTCGTGTCCACGGGCGATGTCCCCGTGCCGATCGCCTTCGGGTTCCATCCGTACGTCGCGCTTCCCGACGCCCCCCGATCGGCCTGGATCCTGAGGGCCGACGTCCGCGAGCGGCTGGAGCTCGACGAGCGGATGCTCCCGACGGGGCGCCGGTCGCCCGTCGAGCCCTTCGACGGACCGCTGGGCGACCGCTCGCTCGACGACGGATACGCTATGGCCGCGCCCGGCGGCCTGTCGGTGGCCGGTCCACGCCACCGGGTGGAGATCGCGCTGGACCACACCTACCCGTTCGCGCAGATCTACGCCCCTCCCGGTCGCGATCTGATCGCGCTGGAGCCGATGACCGCGCCCACCGACGCGCTGGCCGCCCGTCGCGACCTGCCCGAGGTCGAACCCGGCGGGGAGTTTTCGGCCGTCTTTCGCGTGAACGTTCGGTAAGGAGGTCGCGATCGGCCAAGATCGTCCGGCGTCTGCCGATACGGTCCCAGCGCAATCGGGCGGAAGGATGTCCTCGGCGTGACTGTGAGCGAACGAGACCTGATCGAGATCCCCAGCGCCGTGGAGCGGCTCGCGGCCGGCATGTCCATCCTCGGCGGCGAGGTGGTGGCGCGGGAGGCCCTGCTCGGAGGCGGGCTCACGATCCGCGACGACGTGGTGCACCTGGCGCCGGGCATCTCCGATTCCGTCGGCATGATCCTCGAGGTGGGGCCGCGCTCCTACACCGCGGTCGAACCGGATCCGCTGGGCGCGAGCGCCCTGCGCGCCCGGGGCGCCCGGGTCCTCGAGGCCACCGTCGACGAGACGGGTCTGGACGACGAGTGCGCGTCGCTGGTCATCGTCGAGGGAGTGCTCTCCGACCTGGACGACGCCGACGCATCCCGGGTGCTGGCCGAGGCCGTCCGCCTCATCGCCCCGCGTGGACGTCTCGTGGTCCGGGAGATCGCCGGACGCGGCGTGGCGTCCCTCTCGGGGCGCCAGGCTCGCAGCGAGGATGCGCTCCGTGACCTCATCGACGCGGCGGGCCTCGACCCCCGTGGCGCCTTCTCGGCACCGCTCGGCGCGCCCGATGATCCGTGGCCCCTGGTGGTCCGCTCTGGCCCGAAGGTCGGGCTGAAGCTCGGGCGCGAGGTCTCACGCGAGCTGTCGTCGGCGACCGGCGCCGCGGAGCGCCTTCGTCGCCTCAGACGCGATGGTGGCGACGCCCTGAACGCGGTCGTGATACTCGCTGAGAAGTGCGCCCTGAAGGGATTCAGATGGCCGAGCACCGACTGACGCGCTCCGGGGG
>JARFPS010000229.1 GCA_029288175.1 Miltoncostaea sp.
GCTCGTCGTGTACTCCGTGCTGACGATCCTCCAGAACACGGTCGTCGGGCTACGGGGCGTGCCGCAGGCGGCGCTCGACGCGGCCCGGGGGATGGGCATGACCAACTGGCAGATCATCACCCGCGTGGAGCTGCCGCTGGCGCTGCCGTCGATCATGACCGGCGTGCGCCTGGCCACCGTCACGGCGGTGGGCATCGCCACCATCGGCGTGCTGGTGGCCGGCGGAGGGCTCGGTGAGCTGATCTTCACCAAGGGCATCCAGCGGGGTCTCGATCTGACGCCGATCGTCGTGGGGGCCGTGGCCGCCACGCTGCTGGCGATCGCGCTGGACCTGCTGCTGCAGGGCGCCGAGTGGCTGGCCAAGCCCTGGGTGCGCAGGGCCCGGGCGGCGTCCGGATGATCACGCCCTCGGCCATCTGGGACGCATTCAACGACCCGTTCGTCAACGGCCCCGAGCAGCTCTGGATCCACGTCCAGATGTCGCTGGTCGCCCTCTTGATCGCCACCGCGATCGCCATTCCGCTCGGCCTTGTGTTCGCGAAGTCGCACCGGGCGGGGTCGGTCGCCACCACGCTGGTGTCCGGCGTCGGGCGGGCGGTGCCCACCTTCGCGGTCATGGCGCTGGTGGCGGCGCTGGTGACGATCGGGTTCTGGCCGGCCGTCGTCGGTCTGGTCATCCTGGGCATCCCGCCGATCCTGCTCAACACCGTGGTGGGCATCCGCGAGGTGGACCGCGGGGCGGTCGAGGCCGCCCGCGGGATGGGCTTCACGCGACGCCAGGTCCTCGAGCGCATCGAGATCCCGCTGGCGGTGCCGCTGGTCTTCGCGGGGCTGCGGCTGTCCGCCAACCAGATCGTGGCCACGGCCGCGCTGGCCGGCTTCGTCGGCGCGGAGGGTCTGGGCGTCATCGTCCAGTCCGGTCTGTTCAATGCACAAGACGATGTTCTGCTCGCCGGGGCGATCCCGATCGCGCTACTCGCGATCGTCGCCCAGCTCATCCTCACCGGGATCGAGCGCCTGGCGAGTCCAAAGGGGCTGCGGGTCGCGCGAGCGGCACGGGCCTGACAAGGGGGGAAGTACGTGTTATCCCGACTGACCAACTCGCGGCTGCTGCTGTTCGCCGCGCTCCTCGCGGCCTTGATGATCGTCGCCGCCGCGTGCGGAGACGATGACGACGATTCCGGCGAGGCGGGCACGGCCGGCGAGGGCGTGTCCGTGACCATCGCCGACAAGGGCTTCTCCGAGAGTTCCATCGTGGCGCAGATGTACGCCGCGGCGCTCGCCAACCAGGGCTTCGGCACCACCGTCGAGAGCCTCGGCAGCACCGAGATCGCCGACGCGGCGATCCGCAACGGCGAGATCGACGTCTACCCGGAGTACACGGGGACCTCGTACCTGAACGTGCTCGGCCGTGACGGGGCCGACGCCGCGGACCTGAGCCGCGAGGAGGTCTATGCGGAGGTCGACACGGCCTACGCCGATCGCGGCCTGGCCACGCTGCCCCCGGCGCCGTACAACAACGGCAACGAGGTGGCCTGCACGACCGAGGCCGCCGAGGAGTACAACCTCGAGACGCTGTCCGATCTGGGCCGCGAGTCGGGGAACCTCACCTACTCGGCCAACGCGGAGCACCTGACCCGCGACGACGGGCTGCCGCTGCTGGCCTCCGAGTACGGCGTCGAGTTCGGTGACGTCCGCACGGTCGACATCAGCCTGCGGTACGAGCCGATCGAGAACGGTCAGGCCGAGTGCGTCTACGCCTTCGGCACCGACCCCAAGCTCGGTCAGCTGGACCTCGTCGTGCTCGAGGACGACAAGGGCACCTTCTCGGCCGGTGTGCCGTTCCAGAACTTCCCGGTGGTCAACGCCGAGTTCTACGAGGGCCTGACCGACGAGCAGCGCGAGGCGTTCGACAACGCCCTGAACGGCGTGAACGAGCTGCTCACCGCCGAGGAGATCCGTCCGTTGATCGCCCAGGTGGAGTTCGACAAGGAGGAGCCGGAGGACGTGGCCAACTCCTTCCTGCAGGACCAGGGGGTCATCTCCTAGAGATGGCATCGCCGTGCGGGCCCTTCGGCCCGCACCCGGATCCGCGGCACCGCCCCGGTCACTAGGCTCGGGCGGTGCCGACGGCTCTAATCACCGGCGCCTCGTCGGGTATCGGGGCGGAGTTCGCCCGCTCCCTCGCCGCGCGGGGAAGCGACCTGGTCGTGGTCGCACGGCGCGAGCATCGCCTTCAGGAGCTTGCGCGCGAGCTCTCGGCACGCCACGGCGTGGCGGTGCGGATCGTCGTGGCCGACCTCGCGACGGGCGACGGTCTGGCGCGATGCCGGGAGGCGGCCGATGAGGCCGGTCCGCTCGACGTCGTCGTCCTGAACGCGGGCTTCGCCTCCAAGGGCGCCTCGTGGCAGCTCGATCGCGAGGTGGAGGTCGAGATGGTCCGCCTCAACTGCGTGGCGGTCACCGACCTCGCCTTCCACGTGATCCCGGCGATGGTGGAGCGGGGCGCGGGGGACCTGGTGGTGGTGAGCTCGGCATCGGCCCACACCCCGCTTCCCTACATGGCGACCTATGCGGCGACGAAGGCCTTCGAGGCCCACCTCGTGGAGGCGTTGGCCGCCGAGCTGCCCGGGACCGGGGTCAGGGCGACCGCCGTCCTGCCCGGCCCCACCCGCACCGAGTTCCGGGTGGCGGGCGACGCCAGCGGGCCGCCGCGAGGCGTGCCCAAGGACGATCCCGAGACCGTGGTCCGGGCGGCCTGGGTCGCGCTCGATCGCGGGCGGCCGCGGGCTTCGGTGGGCCGTGTGGCCCGGCTCGGTGCCGTGGGCGGACGCCTGCTGCCGCGCCGCGCGGTGACGCGGTTGGTGGCGCGCTGGGGCCGTCCCCGCACCTCCCCCCGGGGCGTGGGCTCACCGCCGGATTGAAGGGGTCCGCGGCGGGCACCTAGAATCATCGAGGATGGCGAGGGGCAGCCAGGACCCGCCTGAGGCGGCGGGTTCCCAATGACGACCACCCTGGTTCCGATCGCGAGCGCGGTCGTGGCCTTCCTCATAGCGCTGGGGCTGACGCCGGCCGCGGCGCGCCTGGCCCGGGCCGTGGGCGCCGTCGACCGGCCCTCGGATCGGCGCATCCACCGTCGGCCGACCCCCCGTCTGGGCGGCATCGCGATCGTCGTGGGGTTCCTCGTGCCCGCGGTGTTCTTCGTCCCGGTCGATACCCAGACCCGGGCGCTCATCGTCGGCGCGGTGCTGATCGCCGCGCTGGGCGTCACCGACGACATCTGGGGACTGGCCCCGGCCACGAAGCTGTTCGGCCAGATCGCCTGCGCGGCGGTTCCGGTGGCCGCGGGGCTGACGATCGACCACATCACGATCCCGTTCCTCGGCGCGGGGAGCCTGGGGGCGCTGCAGTACCCGCTGACGATTCTGTGGTTCGTCGCGATCGTGAACATGATCAACTTCACGGACGGCATGGACGGGCTGGCCGCGGGCGTCGCCGGCATCGGGGCCGCCACCTTCGCGATCATCGCCGCTTCCCTGGACCGGGCGGACCCCGCCATCCTGGCCGCCGCCCTCGCGGGCGCCGCGGCCGGCTTCCTGGTCTTCAACTTCCACCCCGCCAAGGTGTTCATGGGCGACGGCGGCTCCATGTTCCTGGGCTTCGTGCTCGCCGGCGTGGCGATCAGCGGGGTGATGAAGAGCGCCGCGGCCGTGGCGGTGGTGGTGCCGCTGGTGATCCTGGCCATCCCGATCCTGGACACCAGCTTCGTCATCCTGAAGCGCATCAAGCACGGCCTGCCGGTCTACTCGGCCGACCGCAGCCACTTCCATCACCGCTTCTTCAACATCGGGTGGGGGCAGCGGAAGACGGTGCTGGCCCTGTACGCCTGGTGCGGTCTGATGGGCGCGGTGGCGCTCGCCATGCGGTTCGTCCCGTATTCCGACGGCCGCGGAAACCTGCAGTTCCCCGGCGCGCTCGGAGTGGTCGGCGCAGCCCTCGTCGCGCTCGTCGCGAGCGTCTATCTGGTCTATGTGCTGGAGATCCTGAAGTGGCGGAGCACGCCGGTGGTCCAGATCGTGCGCGAGAGCCGGCAGGCCCGGGCCGACGCGCGCGTCGCCGAGGCGTCTCGCAAGTAGCGAGGGGCCGAGCTCAGGGACTCTTGTCCCCCTTTTTGGCCGACCCGGCGGGGTAGTCTTAATCGCGCGACAACGACGCGGATATACTCCGCGCGTTTGACCGTGGCGAGTGCCTCTCCCGGAGAGCCCGCCGCGACCGTCCACCTCTCGGAGGCTCGCCCCACCAAGTGCGTCCCGCCTGCCCCGCCGGGGGCCGATAATGAGCGTCGCCATGTCACCCGCGTTGGAGCAGAACGCGCGAACCGGCGGACCGACCGCCTTCGTCTTCTCGACCATCGGCCTGCTGGCGATGCTGCTGGCGCTGCCGGTGGTGCTGCTCCTGGGCGGTCCGATCGAGGGCTGGCTGCTCGGCGCGGGCCTATGGATCGTGAACTGGATGGGCCAGCTCTACACGGGCAGGATGTCGCTCGGCCTGAAGCCCACGGCAGCGGTGGGCGTCACCGGGGTGTCGTTCATCGCGCGCGCCTGGATCGTCGCAATCGTCCTGTTCGTCTTCGCGCTGCAGGTCTCGGAGACCATCGGCCTGACCGCCGCCGGCGTCTTCCTCGCGGCCTTCACCTTCGACCTCTTGGGCCGCTCGGTGCTGCACGCCATGGGCCAGCGCGACGAGGAGGAGCTCACCGAATGACCCGCCGCCTTTGGGGCATGCTCGTGATGGCCGCGCTGGCGGTCGCCGCGCTTCCGGCCACGGCGCTCGGCGCCGAGGGCGAGGACTTCGACCCCGCGCTCGAGTTCCAGCTCGACCCCTACGTGAGCATCGAGATCGCCGGCATCGACATGAGCATCAACAAGGCGGTGCTCTACCTGATGGGCGCCGGCCTGATCTGCATCGTCGCCGGGCTGCTGGTGGTGAGGAAGGGTCTGCAGCTCTATCCCCGAGGACTGCAGAACGTGGTGGAGCTCGCCTACGAGTTCTCCGAGCAGCAGATCGCGCGGCCCACCCTTCCCGACAAGAACCGCACCTTCCAGCGGTACTTCCCGTTCATCGCGACGCTGTTCCTGTTCCTGGCGGTGAGCAACCTCGGCAGCTTCATCCCGTTCCCGGTCTCGCACGAGACGGGCTTCTTCCCGTTCGGGATCCCCGATCTGGGTCTGTACGCCGCCACCGCGAACATCAACGTCACCCTCGCCCTCACGATCGTGGTCTTCCTGGTCACGCACGTCGAGGGCGTTCGGGCCCACGGCGCCGGCGGCTACGTCAAGACCCTGATCCCGGACGCCCCCGGGGCGATCAAGCCGGTCATCTTCGTGCTGGAGATCCTCTCCCAGCTCCTGCGGCTGGTCAGCCTCTCGGTGCGTCTGTTCGCCAACCTGCTGGTCGGCCACCTGCTCATCATCGTCTCCGCGGGCTTCGTGCTTCTCATCGGAAGCCTGGTCGGCGTCGTCGCGATTCCCGTCGGCGTCTTCTTCTATGTGTTCGAATGGACGCTGATCGCCGGCCTGCAGGCGTTCATCTTCGCCATGCTCAGCGGCATCTACATCGGCTTCGCCGTCGACGCACCGCACTAGACCACCTGTCCGGACCGCCTTCGACCCAGATCCACACCAAGGAGTAACTCCGTTGAACGACCTACTGACACAGGGCCTCCAGTTGGAGGGCAATATCGAGGACGCGGCCAAGGCTCTCGCCCTGGGTCTCGCGACCGGCTTCGGCGCGATTGGGCCTGGCGCTGGTGTGGGTTACCTGATGGGCAAGACCGTCGAGTCCGTCGCCCGCCAGCCCGAGCTCCGCGGCGAGATCATGTCGCTGATGTTCCTCGGCCTCGCGCTGACGGAGGCCATCGTGTTTTACGCCCTGCTGATGGGCTTCGTGGCCTTCTTCATCGCCTAAGTCAGGAGGCTGCCCGTGGCATCCCTCCTCGATCTCGCGACCGCGCTCCCGGCGTCCGAAGGCGAGAGCAACAACCCGTTGCTCGAGCCCAGTCCTGGGCTCATGATCTGGACGCTGGTGATCTTCGGGATCGTCTTTTTCATCCTCAAGAGGTACGTCTTCGGTCCCGTCGCCGAGGTCGTCGAGAAGCGCCGCGATCGGCGGGTCG
>JARFPS010000005.1 GCA_029288175.1 Miltoncostaea sp.
GTGTAGCCGAGGACACCCTTCATCGGCCCCTCGGCGGCCTTCTTCATGGCCGCGTTGACCTCGTCGGCCGTGGTCTCGCGCTCGACCTCCGCCACCAGGTCGACCACCGACCCGTCGGGCGTCGGCACCCGCAGCGCGATGCCGTCGAGCTTGCCCTTGAGCTCGGGCATGACCTCGCCGATCGCCCGGGCGGCGCCCGTGGAGGTGGGAATGATCGACAGCGCCGCCGAGCGCGCGCGGCGCAGGTCCTTGTGCGGCAGGTCGAGGATGCGCTGGTCGTGGGTGTAGCTGTGACACGTGGTCATGTAGCCGCTCTTCAGGCCGAACTCGTCCCGCAGCACCTTGGCCACCGGCGCCAGGCAGTTCGTGGTGCACGACGCGTTGGAGACCACATGGTGTTGCGCCGCGTCGTAGTCGTCGTCGTTGACGCCGAGCACGAGGGTCAGGTCGGGCTCCTTGGCGGGCGCCGAGATGATCACCTTCTTGGCGCCGGCGTCGAGGTGGGCCGCGGCAGCCTCGCCGGAGGCGAAGATACCCGTGCTCTCGATGACCACCTCCACCCCGAGATCGCCCCAGGGCAGGTCGCCCGGGTTGCGCTCGGAGAGCACCTTGATGCGCTTGCCGTCGACGACGATGTCGTCGCCGTCGGCCTCGACGTCGCCGGGATAGCGGCCGAACACCGAGTCGTACTGGAGAAGGTGGGCCAGGGTCGCCGCGTCGGTCAGGTCGTTGACCGCGACGATGTCGAGGTCAGACCCCCGCGACGTCGCCGCGCGGAAGACGTTGCGGCCGATGCGACCGAACCCGTTGATGCCGACCTTCACGCTCATTCTCAACCCTCCGTACGCCGTCGTGAGCGGGGCGGAGGTTACCATGGGCCGTCGGGCCGACCTGGCAGGATGCCGGGGTGCGTTTACCGCTTGTGTGCAGCATTTTTCTGGTCCTCGCGACTCTTTCGGTCGCGGTCGGCTGCGCATCGGAGGAGCGGCCGGGGCCGGCCACCGGCACCCCACTCGGCCCCGGCGCGGTGGTGGAGGCCGAGGTCGATCGGGTGGTCGACGGCGACACGGTCGACGTGCGGCTGCCGACCGGCGATGTTGCGCGGGTGCGCCTGCTCGGCATCGACACGCCCGAGGCCGCGATCCCCGACGAGCCCCCCGAGTGCTTCGGGCCCGAGGCCACCGAGCGGGCGCGCCGACTGCTCCCCGAGGGTGCGCGGGTGCAGGTGCTCACCGACCCGCGCGGCGAGGACGTTGACGGCTTCGGGCGGGTTCTGGCCTACGTGGATCGCGACGGGGACAGCGTCAACCGCGCGCTGATCCGCTCGGGTCACGCCGAGGTGTTCGCGTTCAACGACCGGCGCTTCCAGCGGCGCCCCGACTTCGAGGAGGCCGAGCGCCGGGCGCGCGACGAGATGCGAGGCCTGTGGGGCGCCTGCGACGCCTCCGTGCGATAGCGCGCAGGACGGAGCGCTAGCTCAGCGCGTCCTCGGCCCGCGCGCTCTCCGCCGCAAGACGCAGCAACACCTCCGCCAGGGCGTCGGGACTGTGGCGCACCACCTCGCCGGCCTCGGCCACGTCGGCCGCGACCACGCGCACGCCCATCTCGGCGACGCGCTCGCGCGCCGGCTCCACCGGTTGCTGGCCCCCGGCCGCGTACATGGCCACGGCCTCCGGATCGAGCGCGCCCTCATGGACGATCGCGACGTCGAGGCCGCCGGGCAGCGCCGCCATCACGCGGTCGACGTGCTCGGCCGCATCGAACCCGTCGGTCTCTCCCGGCTGGGTCATCACGTTGCAGACGTATGCGCGCGTGCCCGGCGCGTCCGCCACCGCCCGGGCAAGATCGGGGACGGCCAGGTGGGCCAGCACGCTGGTGAAAAGGCTCCCGGGACCCAGCAGCACCAGGTCGGCCTCGAGGATGGCCCGCACGGCGGGTTCGTGGGCCGGCGGCTCCGGGTCGAGCCACACCCTCCGGCAGGCCCCGGGTCCCGCCGCGATCATGGTCTCGCCGCACACCTCCTCGCCGCTGGCCCGCTCCGCCCACAGGCGCGAGTGGGACAGCGTGCTGGGCACCACCTGCCCGCTGATCTTCAGCACCTGCGAGCACTCCTCGACCGCCACGTCGAAGCTCCCCGTCACCTCGGCGAGCGCGGCCAGGAAGAGGTTGCCGAAGGGGTGGCCCGAGAGATCGCCATCCGCGAAGCGGTGCTGGAACAGACGGCCCAGCAGCGACTCGTCGTCCGCGAGGGCCACCAGGCAGTTGCGGACGTCGCCCGGCGGCAGCACGCCGAGCTCGCGACGCAACCGGCCGGAGCTGCCGCCGTCGTCGGCCATGGTGACGATGGCCGTGATGTCGACGGGCGCCCGCTTCAGCCCGCGCAGCAGCGACGCCAGCCCGGTGCCGCCCCCGAGGGCCGCGATGCGCGGTCGCCGGCTCACGGCTCCCGCGGGCCGGTCGGCGTGTGGGCCCGCTTCACGTGCCGGTGCGAGGTCGACACGTCGAACCTCCCGTCCTGGCGGTAGCGGCCCGCCATCATCTCGGCCAGCGCCACGCTGCGGTGCCGGCCCCCGGTGCAGCCGAACGCCACCACGACCCCCGCCTTGCCCTCCTCGCTGTAGGCCGGCAGCAGAAAGTCGAGCAGTGCCGTGAGGCGCGGCAGGAACGTCTCCATGCCCGGCGAGTCCTCGACGTAGCGGCGTACCTCGTCGTCGGCGCCCGTATAGGGCGACAGCTCGGGGACGTAGTGCGGGTTGCGGAGGAAGCGGACGTCGAACATCAGGTCGGCGTCCTGCGGAACGCCGTGCTTGAAGCCGAACGAGGCGAAGATGACCGACAGGCGCGGCCGCGATCCGGGATCGAGGGTCTCGCCCACCGCATCGCGGAGCTCCCACACGTTCATGTCGCTGGTGTCGATGACGACGTCGGCCCGCTCGCGCAGCTGGGCCAGCGAGGCCCGCTCGCGCGCGATGCCGTCCAGCAGGTCACCCCCCTCGGCCAGCGGATGCGGTCGACGCGTCTCTTTGAAGCGGCGCACAAGCGCCTCGTCGCTCGCCTCCAGGAAGAGGATCCGCGGCTCGAAGCCGCGCCTGTCGGCCACGCGCTCGAGCACCTCGTCCAGCTCGCGGAAGTACACGCCGCCACGCACGTCGCACACCACCGCCGCCTGCGTGACCGGGCTGCCGTCGAGCAGGAACAGGTCGGCGAGGGCGGGCAGAAGCCCCGGCGGGAGGTTGTCCACGCAGAACCA
>JARFPS010000056.1 GCA_029288175.1 Miltoncostaea sp.
CGGATCTCGACCAGCCCGTCGGCCATCTCCGGGACCTCGAGCTTGAAGAGCTCCCGTACCAGCGCGTCGGAGCGGCGGCTGACGATCACCTGGGGGCCCTTGGTGGAGCTGCGGACCTCGGTGATGACGGCCTTGACGCGCGAGCCGTGGTCGTAGCGCTCGCTGCGAACCTGCTCGCTCTCCGGCAGGAGGGCCTCCACGCGCCCCAGGTCGACGAGCGTGTAGCGCGAGTCCGACTGCTGGATGATGCCCGTAACCACGTCGCCGACACGGTCGACGTACTCGTGGTACATCAGCTCGCGCTCCGCCTCGCGGATGCGCTGAAGGATGACCTGCTTCGCCGTCTGGGCGGCGATGCGACCGAAGTTGTCGGGGGTCACGTCGACGATCTCGATCTCCTCGTCGGCGTATGCCGACCAGTCGAGCTCGGGCGGCGGCGGCTCGAACTCCTCGGGGTCGACGCCCTCGGGGATCTCGGGCTCGTCCTGCGGGAGCGTCCGCAGCTCCTCGCCCTCCGGCGGGATGAGCTGGAAGACGTGGATCTCACCGCTCTCGCGATCGATGTCGACGCGCGCGAACTCGGCCGAGTCGGGCGTCTTCTTGTAGGCCGCCAGAAGCGCGTCCTCGAGCGCCACGAGCAGGGTCTCCGAATCGATGCCCTTCTCGCGCTCGATCTGCTTGATGGCCTCGATGATCTCGCGGTTCACGACGTGACACCTCCACCCGCGCCCGCCAGGGGGGCGTGATCGTTGGCCAGGGTCCGCGCTCGGCGGACGGATCGAATGGGAACGTCCAGCTCCTCGCCCTCATCGCCGAAGCGGACGGTGAGCGTGTCGCCCGACACCCCGAGGAGGGTCGCCGTGCGGTCGCGCGGGCGTGACCCCTCGTCGTCAAGACGCAGGCGGAGGCGCTGCCCCACCGCCGCGCGGAAGTGGTCGGCCGTGCGAAGCGGTGGTTCCGGGCCGGGCGAGCTGACCTCGATGCCGTGCGTCTCGCGCAGCCCGGCCGCCTCGAGCGCATGGGTGACGTCCACGCACAGGTCGTGGTCGACCCCGCCGTCGCGGTCGATGACCACACGGAGCATCGGCTCGCCGCCGGCCAGGACCCGCACCTCGCGCAGGTCGACCTCCGGCAGGTGCCGCGCCAGCGCGGCCTCCACGGCGCCCTCGATCTCGTCGTCTCTCACGCTCACTCCGGAACGAAACTCCCCATGCCCCATGCGCCCAAAAAAAAATGGGCCACGCGGGACCCACCTTTCGAGCCGACCGGCCGAGGCCGGTCAATCGGTCCGCGACCTTCGCGGTCCACGCAGAGTAGCAGGGCGGTCAGCCGCTGCCGGGACCGAGTGCATCGGAGTCCAACAGGAGCGTCACCGGGCCGTCGTTCTCGATCGTGACGCTCATGTCGGCGCCGAAGCGCCCACGCTCGACATGGACACCGCCCCGCTCGACCGCCGCCGCGTACGCCTCGACCAGAGGCTCGGCCGCGCCGGGGTCGGCGGCGCCGGACCACGAGGGCCGGTTGCCGCGCCGCACGTCGCCCATCAGCGTGAACTGGCTGACGACGAGCACCGCCCCGTCGACATCGGCCACGCTCCGATGGAAGGGGCGGTCGCCGTCGGCGAACAGCCGGAGGCGCACCGTCTTGGCCGCCAAGCGCTCGGCGTCCTCGCGCCGATCGCCGTCGGCGATGCCGACCAGCGCCACCAGGCCGACCCCGATCGCGCCCACCGTGTCACGGCCCACCGTGACGCGTCCACGGGTGACGCGCTGAAGGACGATCCGCACGCGACGATCCTAGTGGCGGCTACGATCCGCCCGTGAACCGGGACGAGCACGGCCACCTCCACCAGGCCATCGAGGCGCTCGGCCTCGCCACCACCCGCTCCGGGCCGCGGCACTGGACGGTGGGGGTGCCGACCCGGCTTCGAGGCGAGCTGGCCTGCGGCATCGAGGCCCGCGAGCGCACGCTGGTCGCCCGAAGCTTCGTGATGCGCGCGCCGGACAGGGCCCACGACCGCGTCTACCGGGCGGCCCTGGAGCGGAACATCGACGCCCGCACCTGGTACTTCGCGGTGGACCGCCTGGGCGACCTGTTCCTCGTGGCGGAGCTGGCGCTCGACAGCGTCAGCCAGGATGCGCTCGACGGGCTGCTGGGCGCCCTGTCCGTGCTGGTCGACGAGACCTTCGAGGGCTTCGCCCGCACCGGGTTCGACGTGCCCGAGGGGGCCCGCTTCGGACCGCCGCCGGGTGCGGCTGACGGCGGCGGCCGGGTCTAGTCTTCGGCCCTCGGCGACACACCCGCCACCACGGAAAGGCGAACCACCTCCCATGACCCCACCCGCCCCGGCACGGCCGACCCGACGACCCGCGCGACCCCACTTCTCGTCCGGCCCCTGCGCAAAGCGTCCCGGGTGGTCGGTCGACGCGCTGACCGACGCGGCTCTCGGCCGCTCGCACCGGGCGTCCGGCCCCAAGGCGCGCCTTCGCGAAGTGATCGATCGCTCGGCCGGTCTACTGGGCCTGCCCGATGGCTGGCGGCTCGGGATCGTGCCGGCGTCGGACACCGGCGCCGTCGAGATGGCGCTCTGGAACCTGCTCGGCCCGCGCGGGGTCGATGTGCTGGTCTGGGAGAGCTTCGGAAGGGACTGGGCGACCGACGCGACGTCGCAGCTCGGCCTCGCCGACACCCGGGTCCTCGACGCCCCCTACGGACGGCTGCCCGACCTGTCCGCGGTCGAGGACGATCGCGACGTCGTCTTCACCTGGAACGGCACGACCTCGGGCGTGCGCGTGCCGGACGCCGAGTGGCTCCGCCCAGGACGAGCGGGGCTCGCGATCTGCGACGCCACCTCGGCCGTGTTCGCCATGGACCTCCCCTATGAGC
Organism: Miltoncostaea sp.; assembly: GCA_029288175.1. Lineage (GTDB taxonomy): Bacteria > Actinomycetota > Thermoleophilia > Miltoncostaeales > Miltoncostaeaceae > JARFPS01. Next base: position 2,887 of record JARFPS010000056.1, read on the forward strand.
GACTGGACGTCGTGACCTGGTCGTGGCAGAAGGCGCTCGGCGGTGAGGCGGCCCACGGCATGCTCGCCCTCTCTCCGAGGGCCGTGGAGCGGCTCGAATCGCAGCCCCCGCCGAGGGCGCTGCCCAAGATCTTCCGGCTCACCAAGGGCGGGTCGCTGATCGAGGGCGTGTTCACCGGGGCCACCATCAACACCCCGTCGATGCTCTGCGTGGAGGATGCGCTCGACGGCCTTCGGTGGGCCGAGGAGATCGGCGGCCTGCCCGCGCTGATCGCGCGCAGTGAGGCCAACCTGGCAGCCGTCGCCGACTGGGTCGGGCGCACGCCATGGATCGACTTCCTGCCGCGCGACGCCGCCACCCGATCCTGCACGTCGATCTGCCTCAGCTTCTCGGCCCCCGAGGTGGAGGCGCTCGACGACGACCGGCGCGCGGCCCTGGCCAAGCGCGTCACCGGACTCGTCGACGAGGCCGGCGCGGGACACGACATCGGCTCGTACCGCGACGCCCCGCCGGGGCTGCGGCTCTGGGGCGGCGCCACCGTGGAGACCGACGATCTGGAGTCGCTGTTCCCGTGGATCGAGTGGGCCTACGGGGAGGCCGTCGCCGAGGTGTGATGCGCGGCCGCGGCCGCGCTCAGCCGGCCGGCTCGTCCAGGAGCGCGACGGCCGCGTCCACGATGCGCGCGGCGCAGGCGTCCTTCGGCATCGTGGGGAGCTCGTCGACCCCGTGCTCGCCGATGATCGAGACCCGATTCTGGTCGGCCCCGAAGCCGATGCTGGAGTCCGAGATGTCGTTGTGCACGATCAGGTCCACGTGCTTGCGGCGCCGCTTCTCGGCGGCCCGCTCCACCCCGGCCGGCCCGTGTTCGGCCGCGAAGCCCACCAGGACCTGCCCGGGGCGCCGGTCCGCCGCGACCGCGCCGAGAACGTCCTCTGTGCGCTCGAGGGCGACCGACAGCTCGTCGGCGGCACTCTTGTCGAGCTTGCCGTCCGTTCGTTGCCTGGGCCGGTAGTCGGCCACCGCCGCGGCCATGAACAGGACGTCGGCCGACGCGAACTCGTCGCGCACCGCGTCGGCCAGCTCGGCCGCCGTCGGAGCGTCGATGTAGGTGATCCCCTCCGACCGCGGGAGGGCGACGTTGGCGCTGACCACGGTGACCGCCGCTCCGAGGCGGCGGGCGGCCCCGGCGATCGCCCACCCCATCTTCCCGCTGCTGCGGTTCCCGACGTAGCGCACCGAGTCGATCGGCTCGCGCGTGCCTCCCGCCGTGACGAGCACCCGGCGCCCGGCGAGCGCCCCGGCCGGAGCGAGGGCGGCGGTCACGGCCGCGACGATCGCTTCCGGAGTGGCGAGGCGGCCGGCGCCCACCGCGCCGTCGGCCAGCAGGCCGCGGTCGGGTCCCACCATCAGCACGCCGCGCTCGCGCAGCACCGCGACGTTGGCGACCGTGGCGGGGTGCTCGAACATGGAGGTGTTCATCGCCGGCGCCACCAGGACCGGCCCCTCGAAGGCCAGGAAGGTCGACCCGAGAAGGTCGTCGGCGAAACCGGCCGCCAGCCGGGCGATGGTGTTGGCGGTCGCCGGGGCGACGAGAAGCAGGTCGGCCGAGCGGGCGAGGTCCAGGTGGTCGTATCCCGGGTTGCCGTCGTCCCCGCCGAAGGCGCTCCCCCCCACCGGGCGCCCGCTGAGGCCCGCGAAGGTGGCCGGCCCCACGAAGCGGCGGGCCGAGCGGGTCATGATGACGGTGGTGTCGTGCCCGTCGCGCTGCAGGAGCCGCAGCACGTCGACCGCCTTGTACGCAGCGATGCCGCCGCTGACCCCCAGGAGGACCGTGCTCACGCTGCGACCCGCGTCTCGCGGTCGATGATCGCGGCCAGCTCGGCGGCGGCGGTCTCCACGTCGGCGTTGACGATGCGGTGATCGAACTCGGACATCGCCTCGACCTCGCCGCGGCCGGTCGCCAGGCGCTGCTCGATCTCCTCCGCGCTGTCGGTGCCGCGGCGGCGCAGACGGGCGCTGAGCTCCTCCATGGACGGCGGGGCGATGAAGATGGACACCGAGTCGCTCAGCTCGCGCCGCAGCGCGCGGGCGCCCTCGAGCTCGATCTCGAGGATCACCGAGAGGTCGTCCGCGAGCCGCCGGTCGATCTCGGAGCGCAGCGTTCCGTACCGGTTGCCCGCGTACGAGACGTGCTCCACGAACTCACCGGCGGCGATCGACCGCTCGAACTCGTCCTGCGAGAGGAAGTGGTACTCGTGCCCGTCTCGCTCGCCGGGCCGCCGGCCCCGGGTGGTGGCGCTCACGGCGATCGCGACGTGCGGAGCGCCGGGCAGCACCCGCTCGATGAGCGTCCCCTTCCCGGCCCCCGACGGTCCGGAGATGATGATGACGCGCGGCCGGCGCGCTAGCGGCGAAGCAGATCCAGCAGCTCGCGGCGCTGGCGATCCGACAGACCCCCGATGGTCTTGCCTTGAGAGATCCGGCACTGGTTGAGGAATCGGGTGGCCTTGACCTTTCCGTACTTCGGAACTGCCATCAGGATGTCAAAGACCTTCGCGGTCATCACGAAGTCGGGAGGCTCCGAGATGATCGTCGTGATGCTGGCGCGTCCGCTCTTCAGATCCTTCTTGAGCTGTGCGCGCTTCGAGCGAACCTCGTTCGCCCGGCGCAGGGCCTCCATGCGTTGGTCGCGCGAGCGAGCGGGCGCCATGCCGGACTGAGCTTTGGGTGAGGTCGTCGCCATCGCTTCGGCGATTCTAGGTTCGCGGAGGCTCCGGCCGCAACCCGCAATTTGCAGCCATTTTACGGCGGATTCACGCTCTGTGCAGGCAGTCCGGCGCGTCGGCGCCCTCAGGCTCAAGGTGAGCCTGAGGGCGCCGATCGCACCTCACCCGGAAGCGGAGGGAGGCCCCGCGCCTCAGCCCCGGGCGCCCGCGAGGTCCTGAAGCGCGACCGGCGCGGGCGCGGATTCGGCCATCTCCACCAGCGCGTCCGCCGCCGCCTCGGCCGCGTCCATGCTGGTCAGGCACGGGATGGACCGCTTGATCGCCGCCTGGCGGATGCGCGCCCCGTCCTGGAAGGGGCCGGTGCCCCCGGTGGGGGTGTTGATGATCATGTCCACCCCACCCTTCTCGATGAGCTCCACGGCGTGCGGCGGGCCGTCGGCGATCCGGTTGAGTGGGCTCGCCGGGATGCCGGCCGCCTCGATCGCGCGGGCGGTGCCGGTGGTGGCGGCGATGCGGTGACCCGCCCGCACGAGCTTCGATGCCACGAGAACGGCGCGGGGCTTGTCGGCGTCCCGCGCCGAGATGAAGGTGGTGCCGGTGGACGGCAGCGGAGCGCCCGCGGCGCGCTGGGCCTTCGAGAAGGCCTCGGCGAAGCTGCCCCCCAGGCCCATCACCTCACCGGTCGCCCGCATCTCGGGCCCGAGGATCGGATCGGTCTCCGGGAAGCGCGAGAAGGGAAGCACCGCCTCCTTCACGGCCACGTGCCCGACGTGCCCCGGCGCGGGGAGGCCGAGGTCGGCGAGCGGCGTGCCGAGCATCAGGCGCACCGCATGGCGCACCAGGGGCACGCCTGTCGCCTTGGCGACGAACGGCACCGTGCGCGAGGCGCGCGGGTTGGCCTCGATCACGTGGACGCTGCGCCCGCGCACGGCGAACTGGACGTTGACGAGCCCGACCGCCCCGAGGCCCTCGGCCAGCGCGGAGGCCTGGTCGGACAGCGTGTCGACCAGGCCGGGTCCTCCGCGCTGCGGGGGCAGCACGCACGCGGAATCGCCCGAGTGCACGCCCGCGGCCTCGACGTGCTCCATGATCCCGGCGATCCACGTCTCGCGGCCGTCGCTCAGCGCGTCGACGTCGTACTCCACGGCCCCGTCGAGGTAGCGGTCGATCAGCAAGGAGCCCCGGACGCCTTCCCGGTCCAGGTAGCGCAGAAGCGCCTCCTCGTCGTGACAGAGGGCCATGGCCCGGCCGCCGAGCACGTAGCTGGGCCGGGCGAGCACCGGATAGCCGACCTCCCGCGCGGCGGCCACCGCGTCCTCGGGCGTCTCGGCCAGCGCCCACGGGGGGGCGGACAGGCCCAGGTCGGCGAGGAGGGCGCCGAAGCGCCCACGGTCCTCGGCGAGGTCGATCGCGTCGGGTCCGGTCCCGAGCACCGGCACGCCCTGCTCGGCCAGGGTCGGAGCCAGGCGCAGCGGCGTCTGTCCGCCGAGCTGGGCGATGACCCCGACCGGCTTCTCGACCTCGCAGACGTCCAGCACCGAGCCGATGGTCACCGGCTCGAGGTACAGGCGGTCGCTGACGCCGTGGTCGGTCGAGACGGTCTCCGGGTTGCAGTTGACCATCACCGCCGCATAGCCCAGGTCGCGCACCGTCTCGGCCGCGTGCACGCAGCAGTAGTCGAACTCGATCCCCTGGCCGATGCGGTTGGGGCCGGAGCCCAGCACCACGATGGCCTCGCGCCCGTCGCCTCGGTCGACCTCGGACGAGGTGTCGAAGGCCGAGTAGAAGTACGGGGTGACCGCGGCGAACTCGGCCGCGCAGGTGTCGACGGCGTGGAACGTGGGGCGTACGTCGAGCTCCCGTCGCCGGTGCACCACGTCGACCTCGCCCACCGACCCGCTCCGTGCGAGCGACGCGTCGGTGGCCCCCGCGCGGCGCCGGGCCAGCATGCTGTCGCGGTCCTCGTCCGCCGGTGGGCGGTCGAGATCGGATGCCCGCGCCACCTCCTCGATCTCGCGGCAGAACCAGGTGTCGACACCGGAGGCCTCCGCCACGTCGTCGACGCTCGCGCCCTCTCGGAACGCCGCGACCATCACGTCGAAGCGGTCCCAGCTGGGGGTCCGCAGCCGCTCGAGCGCCTCCTTCACCGAGCCGAAGGGAGGCATCGGCACGTCCAGCTCGCGGGCCGACATCGCCTTGCCGAACGCCTCGCCGAACGTGCGGCCCAGCGCCAGCACCTCTCCCACGCTCTTCATGTGCGTGGTCAGCTCGGTGTTGGAGCCGGGCATCTTCTCGAAGGCGAAACGCGGCATCTTCAGCGCCACGTAGTCCAGAGTCGGCTCGAAGCTGGCCGGGGTGACCGCGGTGATCTCGTTGGGCAGCTCGTCGAGCGTGTAGCCGATCGCAAGGCGGGCCGCCACCTTGGCGATCGGGAAGCCGGTCGCCTTCGACGCCAGGGCGCTGCTGCGCGACACGCGCGGGTTCATCTCGATGACAACGACGTCCCCGGTGCTCCGATTGAGCGCGAACTGCACGTTGGAGCCACCGGTCTCCACCCCCACGGCACGGATGACCGCCAGCGATGCGTCCCGGAGCTTCTGAAGCTCCTCGTCGCTGAGCGTCATCGCGGGCGCAACCGTGACGGAGTCGCCCGTGTGCACGCCCATCGGGTCGAGGTTCTCGATGGAGCAGATCACGACGGCGTTGTCCGCCTTGTCGCGCATGACCTCGAGCTCGAGCTCGGCCCAGCCCAGAACCGACTCCTCCACGAGGGTCTGGCCGATGGGGCTGGCCCGAAGGGCCCGCCCGGCCAGCGACGCGAGCTCCTCGCGCGTCGTGGCGACGCCGCCCCCCTCGCCGCCGAGCGTATAGCCGGGGCGCAGGATCAGGGGCAGGCCGAGATCGTCCGCGGCCGAGACCGCGTCCTCCACGCTGGTGACGATGCGGCTGCGCGGGACGCGCAGACCCGCCCGCTCCATGGTCTCCCGGAAGATCAGGCGGTCCTCGGCCCGCTCGATGGCCTTCGAGTCGGCGCCGATCAGGCGGACCCCGTGCTTGTCGAGCACCCCTTCGCTTTCGAGCGCCATCGCAAGGTTCAGCGCCGTCTGCCCGCCGAGCACGGGCAGCAGGGCGTCGACGCCCTCCCGGGCGATCACCGCCGAAGCCGCCTCGAGATCCAGCGGCTCCACATACGTCCTGTCCGCGGTCGCCGGGTCGGTCATGATCGTCGCGGGGTTGCTGTTGACCAGCACCACCTCGATCCCCTCCTCGCGGAGGGCGCGGCAGGCCTGGGTGCCGGAGTAGTCGAACTCCCCGGCCTGGCCGATGACGATCGGCCCACTGCCCAGGACCATGACGCGTCGAAGCTCGGGATCGCGCGGCATCAGGCAAGACCTCCCACGAACTCGCGGAACAGATAGCGCGCATCCCGCGGACCGGGCCGCGCCTCGGGGTGATACTGCACCGAGAAGGCTCGCAGCTCGGGCGCCGACAACCCCTCGACGGAGCCGTCGAAGAGGCTGGTCCTGCTGACCTGGACGCCATCGGGGAGCCCGTCCGCACGCACGGCGTAGCCGTGGTTCTGGACGGTGATCTCGACACGGTCGTCCTCGTGCCGCCGCACCGGGTGGTTCGCGCCGCGGTGCCCGAAGGGAAGCTTCTCGGTGGACAGACCCAGGGCGCGGGCCAGCATCTGATGCCCCAGGCAGATGCCGAACACGGGCACCTGGCCCAGAATCTCGCGCACCGTGTCCACCACCGTGGTGACGGCCGCGGGGTCGCCCGGGCCGTTCGAGATGAAGACGCCGGCGGGATCCCGGTCGAGGACCTCGCGGGCTCCGACCCCGGCGGGCACGACCGACAGGCGGCAGCCGGCGCCGACGAGCCCCGAGGCGATGCTCTCCTTCATGCCGCAGTCGATCGCGACCACGCGGGGTCCGTCGTCGCCGAGCTCGCGCGGCGCCGCGGCGGCCTCGGAGGCCAGGTCGCGACCGTCGAGAGCGGGGTGCTCGCGAACCCGGGCGAGCAACTCCTCCGCGCCCAGCTCGCTGCTCACACCGCCGCGCATGGCGCCCCGGTCGCGCAGGTGTCGCACCAACCGACGCGTGTCGCAGCCGGCCACGGCGACGACGTCGCGCTTGCGGAGCCAATCGCACCAGCCCTCCGGTCCGCCCGTGCCGGGCGCGTCGCCGGCGCGCGCCATCACGACCGCCGACGGCCAGGCCCGCGGGCTCTCGTCGCCCGCCGGCCCGGCCCCGTAGTTGCCCACCATCGGCGCCGCGAAGGTGAGGATCTGGCCGAGATAGGAGGGGTCGGTGACCGCCTCCTGATAACCGGTCATCGAGGTGGTGAAGACCATCTCGCCCAGGGCGGTGCCGGAGGCGCCGACGCTGTGCCCGTGGAAGAGCGTGCCGTCCTCGAGCGCGATCAGAGCGGTCGCGGTCATTTCACCAGCCTTGAGATCGCCTTGAACTCGTCGGAGCCGGCCTCTTCGAGCATCTCGAAGAGCGCGGTCTCCGCGCTCGTGACGACCGCGCCGGCCGCCGACATCTTCTCGAGCCCCAGCTCCCGGTTGCGCGCCGTGCGCGAGCTGACGGCGTCGGCGGCCACGTGCACGCGGTGCCCGCGCTGCAGCAGGTCGTGCACCGTCTGGTTGACGCACACGTGGGTCTCGATGCCGACCACGAGCCAGGTGCGGCAGCCCGCGTCGCCGAGCGCCGTGTCGAAGCCGTCCACCCCACAGGCCGAGAACCGGAGCTTGGGGATCGGCTTCACGCCCTCCGGGAGGCGGTCCGCGATCTCGGGGACCGTGTCGCCGAGACGCTCCGGGTACTGCTCCGTGGCGAGCACCGGCCGCCCGAGGACCCCGAAGCCCTCCGCCAGGAGCCCGCACGCCGCGGCCATCTCGTCGAAGCCGTCGATGGCGGGCCGGAACGCTTCCTGCACGTCGATGACGATGAGTCCCGTCTCGTCGCGTTCGAGCAGGCGCTCGTGCCGCGTGCCTAGCGTTGCCATGCGATCTGCCCTCCCGCCACGGTGAGCTCGACCACTCCCAGGAGGGTGTCGCCGAGGAACGCGGAGTTCGTCGATTTGCTCTGGAAACCATCCTCGCCGACCACGCGACGCGCCTCGAGGTCGATCATCGCGAGGTCGGCCGTCGACCCGTCGCCCAGGCCGGGCTCGGGGAGACCGAGGACGCGGGCGGCGTCGGCGCCCATGCGCCGCACGAGCAGCGCCAGGTCGAGGTGCCCGGGCCGGACGAGATGGGTGAAGCAGGCGGCGAAGGCGGTTTCGAGTCCCGTCACGCCGAACGGCGCCTCCTCGAACGGCGCCTCCTTCTCGTTCGGGGCGTGAGGGGCGTGGTCGGTGGCGATGCAATCGATGGTCCCGTCCACCAGGGCGTCGACCAGCGCCTGCCGGTCGGACTGGTCGCGAAGCGGCGGGTTCATCTTGTGTCGCGACGGGTCCAGCCCCACCACGGCCTCGTCGGTGAGCAGCAGGTGGTGCGGCGTCACCTCGGCCGTGACGGCGACCCCGCGGGCCTTGGCGCGTCGGATCTCCTCGACGGTCTCCTTGGCCGAGACGTGGCAGATGTGGATCGCGCCGCCCTCGTACTCGGCCAACGCCGCGTCGCGGGCCACGGCGACGCTCTCGCTGATGGAGGGGATGCCGTCGAGGCCGAGACGCCCGGACACGGCCCCCTCGTGTGCCACGCCGTCCCCCGACAGGTCGGGGTCCTCCTCGTGCAGCACCAGCGGGCGATCCGTGATCGCCTGATAGCGGAGCGCGCGCCTCATCACCTCGGCGTTCGCCACGGGGACGCCGTCATCGCTGAAGCCGACCGCCCCGAGCTCCGTCATCTCGACCTGCTCGGTCAGCTCGCGCCCCTGCTGTCCCAGGGTGATCGCCGCCAGGAAGCCGACGCGGATGCGAGCCTGGTCCTCGGCCGTCTCGATCAGCGAGCCCAGCGTCGACGCGTTGTCCACCGGCGGCTGGGTGTTGGGCATGCCGACGATCGTGACGAAGCCGCCCGCGGCGCCCGCGGAGCTCCCGGTGGCGATGTCCTCGGTGTCCTCGCGGCCCGGCGTGCGGAGGTGCACGTGAGGGTCGACGAAGCCCGGCACCACGATCCGGCCGGATCCGTCGATCTCTCGGAGGCCCTCGTCCGAACCGCCGATCACCCCGTCCCGGACCACCAGGTCGCGGACCTCGTCGATACCGGCGACGGGGTCGAGCACCCGCGCGCCGCGGATGACGAACGAGGCGGGCTCGCCCGCGCGCTGTGCGAGGCGGACGCCCATCAGGCCGCCACCGCCTCGCCGAGGGCCGCGCTGCGCTTCGACGCCTCCTTGGGCGCGGCGACGAGGTCGTACAGGACGGCCATGCGGACCACCATCCCGTTGGCGGCCTGCGGCACGATGAGCGTGGCAGGATCGTCGGCCAGCGCGTCCGCGATCTCGACCCCCCGGTTGATGGGGCCGGCGTGCATCACCCGCTGTCCCGGGCGGATGCGGTCGTGCGAGACGCAGTAGGTGCTTGCGTACTCGCGCAGCGAGGGCACGAAGCCGCCCGGACCCATCCGCTCGAGCTGCATGCGCAGCACGTAGACGACATCGGCGTCGGCGATGTCACGGATATCGGTCGAGACGTCGATGCCGAACGAGTCCTCGGCGTCGCGCGGGAGAAGGGTCGGGGGCCCGACGGCGCTCACCCGGGCTCCCATCATGCGGAAGCCCGCGATCCCGGAGCGCGCCACCCGCGAGTGCAGGATGTCTCCGACGAAGGCGACGTGGAGGCCGTCGAGTGGTCCCACCTCGCGCTCGACCGTGTAGAGATCGAGCAACGTCTGGGTCGGATGCTGGTGCTTCCCGTCGCCCGCATTGACGACGGCGGCCTCCGTGTGGCGAGCCGCCAGCGCGCACGCGCCGGCGCTGCCGTGGCGGATGACGAGCACGTCGGGCGCGTAGGAGG
>JARFPS010000094.1 GCA_029288175.1 Miltoncostaea sp.
GCTGTGTTGACCACTTCAAAAGCGCCTACGAATAGGTTTTGGAAACCGGTGGTGGCTGGCAACCATGTTTGGCCGAAGTCATCTGAGTAGACGAGTCCCGTGCCGTTCAAATTGGCGGCGTGGATCCGACCGGTGTCGACATCGATCGACAATCGCAACGTAGCCTGCCGGAAGTAGTTACCTGACCCGTAGGAAAGGAACCAGTTGTCGCCACCGTCGGGGCTAGTGTAGACACCCGCTTCAGTCGCGATGAACAGTCGTTGAGCGTCGAATGGGTGAGCTTGGATATCGTTGTACGGAACGACTGGTAAACCGTCATCGATGGAAATCCATTCATTCGAGGTGGCGTCCAAGCGATAAGCCTCGGAGCTACTCGATACCATGTACAGCGTCGCATCGGCGGTGGGAGCAAAACTCAGGCTCTGGGCATCGTGAGGTCCCAACCCACTGGCAAAAGTCGTCCAAGTACTCCCGCCGTCAGGACTGCGGTACACACCGGGAGCCTCGCGCTGGACGTCGGTGATGCCGCGGCCCTGCCAGCTCAGGGTCGTGCCGTTGTAGTACACCTTCACCCAGTAGGGCCAGTTCTTCTGGACGTCCTCGTCCAGCGCGTTGGGCTGCCAGCCGCCGCCGACATAGCCCTGCTGCGTGATCTTCGGCGTCTTGAGAGCCGGAGGCACCGTGCCCTGCGGGGCGGTGTAGCGGTTCTGACCGTTCCAGGCCGCGTTGCCCTTCTTGCCGGCGACGATGCTGCGCTTGTCGGTCGCGTCAACCTTGTTGTTCAGCTGGTTGATCTGCGCCTGCAGGCTGCTGTTGCTGCTGTTCTGGGCGTCGGCCGACTGGGTCGCGTCGAATGCCGCGACACCACCGACGGCGGCGACGACACCGGCGAGACCGCCGGCGAGGATGGGCTTGATCTGCACTGATTCCCCCCGTTGAAGAGATTGAACGGGGGCACTCTATTCCCCGGACCCGCCAGAGCAACAGCCCCGGTCCGACTGCAGCGTCAGCCGCCCGGCGCGGCCACCACCACGTTCCAGGGCTCCACCCGCCAGGAGGTCACCAGCCCCGCCAGCACGTACGGATCGCCCGCGGCGAACCGCTCGACCGCCTCGTGGCCCACGTCGCGGAACACGATCGCCGCGCCCGACACCGGATCGCCGGTGGCGCCGGCCATCACGACCTCGCCGCGCGAAACCGCCTGCCGGATGCCCGCCAGGTGATCGGCCCGGTACGGCTCCCGGCGCTCCAGGATGTCGTCGACGTAGGCGTAGTGGAGGATCAGGTGGTGCCCGGTCATGGTCATCGCGAGATGGTGACACGCAGCGTGTAGGAGCCGCGCCCGGCCCGGGCGTAGACGTTCAGATAGTGCCGTCCGGTGACACCGGCGCGGTGGGTGACCACCTCGCGCCGGCGCGGAGTGCCCGAGAAGTCGGCCATGTTCCGCCGGACGTTGCCGGGATTGTCGGTGCTGACCGTTCGGGTGCGGGGCTTCCAGAGATAGAGGTCGAGGCGGCCGCGCTTGTGGCGCAGTTCGGCCCGGATACGCTCGCCGCGGCGGGCGAGGATCGTGTAGACGTCCTCGACGTCGTCCGTGCGGTCGATGTAGGCCTCGATCACCACGGGCTTCCCCGGCGTGGGGCGCCGGTGCCCCGTGAGGTACTTGATGTCGTCGTTGACCTCGTCGACGTCGTCGGGCGGCGCCTGCAGCGTCACGGCGGCGGTCGGGTTGACCACCCCTCCGCCCGAGCGGACGTCGCGGCCCCGCGGGGGCAGATCGGTCGCGGTGTTGACGATGTGGCGACGCAGCTGGTCGACGCTGAGCTCGTTGCGATTGCTGGCCTGCACCAGCGCCGCCACGCCGGCGACGTAGGGCGCCGCCATCGACGTGCCGTCCTTCAGGCCGTAGCCGGGCTCGGTGACCCGGTCCCGGACGTCGCGCGGCAGCGAGCTGAGCACGTTGACGCCGGGCGCGATGACGTCGACCGAGCCGTTTCGGTTCGAGAAGTTGGCCACCCCGAACGGACGCGGGCAGTCGATGGTGATCTCGCCGTCGCACTGGGCGCCGACCCCCAGCACCCGGTTGTAGCCGGCGGGGTAGTTGAGCGGGTTGTCGACGTCGCCTTCGTTGCCCACCGAGGAGACGATCAGCGTGCCGCGGTCGGCGGCCCACAGAACCGTGTCCTGGAACGCCTGCGAGTACCCCGGGCCCCCCGCCGAGATGTTGATGATCCTCGCGCCACGGCGCACGGCCCACCGGATGCCGGCCATCATCGTCTCGTCCGTGCTGCGGCCGCGGCGATCGGCGATCTGCACGGGGATGATCGGCGCGGAGCCCACGCGCGCCGGGGCGACCCCCACCAGCCCGACGCCGTTGGCCGGGGCGGCGGCGATGCCGGACACGTGGGTGCCGTGGCCGGTGCGGCCCCAATCACGGGCGTTCGCGTTGTTCCGGACGGTGCTGCGCGGCGAGGTGATGGGACTGTCAGGCCCTCCCCACTCCTCGTGGGTGGTGTCGATGCCGCTGTCGAGGATCGCGATGGCGGGGCGCGCCCGTTGCCCGGTGAGCCCGAAGCCCCACAGCCCCGGCTCGAAGAGCCCCCATTGGCGATCGGCCGAGAACAGCGGGTCGGTCGGGGGCGTTACGGGCTCGAGCTCGAGCGGGGCGCGGGCGGGGACCCGCCGGTCGGACCCCCGGGGCAGCGACCACTCGGCCGTCACGACCGACCGCGCGCTGCGGGCGCGGGACCGCGCCGTGCCGGGATCGCGCGGGGTGAGCGCCCAGACGCCCGCCTCCGGCACCACGGGCTTCGGGTGGCCGATCGCGGCCAGCCGATCCTCCGCCTCGGCCCGGCGGGGACGATCCTCGAACGTCACGAGCAGGCGCGGCGACGTCGCGGCCAGTTCGGCCTGCGCCAGAGCGCCGGAGGCACCGGGCGCGACCGGCGCGGGCGTCTTG
>JARFPS010000109.1 GCA_029288175.1 Miltoncostaea sp.
CCCCCCCCCCCCCCCCCCCCCCCCCCCCCCCCCCCCCCCCCCCCCCCCCCCCCCCCCCCCCCCCCCCCCCCCCCCCCCCCCCCCCCCCCCATCCATACACCCCCCCCCCCCCCCCCCACACCCCCACGTCACGGTGTTCGTCGGCAGCGTCAGATGTGTATAAGAGACAGATCATCTTCCGGTCGACCGGACCGGTGATCTCCGCGCGCCGGTCCTGAAGGTCGTCGTTGACCGGGGCCACGGTCCAGGAGTCGTCCTCGCGGATGTGCGCCGTCTCGGGCAGGAAGCCGGGCGTCTCCTCGCCGGCGTCGATGCGCTTCGCGCGCTCCGCGCGCGCGGCCAGCAGCTCCTGCCGACGCCCCTCGAACGCGCGGTGGAGCTTGGCCACCAGCGCGAGGGCGTCCTCCGTCAGGATCTCGGCGAACTCGTCGGACACCGGTGCGGTGATCTCGACGCCGTCGGGTGTGCTGATCGCGCTCATCTGGCCTCTCTCGACTGGGGTCCTACGAGTACTTCAAACCCCGGGAGTCTACGCAAGGCGGGGTGCGCCCGCCGATGCCGTCAGACGCGGCCCGGGACCTGGGCCACGAGCAGCGACGCGACCAGGACGATCGTCAACGAGAGGGCCAGCTCCGCGGTGGCCGCCCGACGCACCATCCCCAGGCCGGCGGCGTTGGGGCGCTTCAACCGGCGCAGGCTGGTGACGACCCGCCGGTTCCTCAGGGAGATGGCGGCGATGGGGCACAGAAGCGCGACCTTGATGAGGATGCTGCGCCCGTAGGCCGTCTCCCAGAGCTGGGCGGGGTCGTCCAGCTGACCGACGGCCCGGCCCACTCCGGTGGCCACGGCGACGGCGACGACGATCAGCGCCAGCCGCGAGAACCGGGCCAGCACGGCGGTCGCCACGGCGCGCCCTCCCCCCGGCGCCGCACGGGGCAGGCGCCACAGGGCCAGGCCCACGAGGGCCAGGCCGGCGACCCAGACGGCCACCGCGACGAGGTGCACCAGGTTGAGCCCGGTCTGGAGCAGCGGAAGCGGGGCCTGAGAGGCGTGCCCCTGCGCCGACAGCTGCCAGAGCACGACCACCAGAATGCCGACGAGCGCCGCCGTGGGAAGTGCCCGTCCCGCCACGCTCGGCTCCTTCGAGGAGTCTCCCCCGCCGTACTCGCGGTGGAACTGCCACGCGCCCAGGGCGAAGAGCACGAACAGCAGCGCGGCGCGCACCTGCACCAGCGACCCGAAGCGCGTCTCCGACAGCACGCTGCTCAACCCGGGCACGTCGGCCGCGGCGTCGCCCACGCTCGTCCCCAGGATCGTCGCGCTCTGTACCACGAGCAGGTAGCCCTCGGCCAGCATGGCGCCGAGGGCGAGCACGCCGAACCCGATCCAGAACACGTCCCGGCCCCACGTCAGGGCGGCCAGGCGATCCGGGACGCCGTCTCCGAGGTCGGACCACGCGGGACGCCAGACGAGCCACCGGAAGGCCAACAGGCCCGCCAGCCCCCCCAGCATCAGCAGCTCGATGAACCGGGCGCTGACGCTCCAAGCGCTGGTCTCCGACGGCCCGCCCGCGGAGGCGGCCCCCGCCAGGAACGGCTCCGCCAGCGGCCCCGGGCCGACCCGGAAGACGAGCACCCCGGTGATGACGTGGCTGTCGGCCCCGATGATCTTGTACCGGGCGGTGTAGGTACCCGGCTCGAGCCCGGGCCGCAGGGGGATCCGGAGGGCCGAGGCGTCGTCGGGGGCGACCGTCCCCGGCTCCGACGCCACCGGGAGGCCCGTCTCGTCGACGACGTCGAAGTCGGTCGGGGCGACCAGCTGGATGGGTTCGTTGAACTGCAGACGGAGCTCGGGCGGCGAGGTCGCCAGGCGCGCCTCGGCGGGAGGCTCGGACGACAGCAGCACGGCATGCCCCGCCGCGAGGCCGGGAAGAACGGCCAGCATCGCCAGCGCCAGCAGGATGATCGAGCGCGTTCGCAGCACCGCGAGGGATCGTGGCGTCGCGATGGGGCCCCCGCAAGGCGCCCGGTGCGATCGGCGGTCCGCGGCCGTATTCGTCTAGGCTGCCCCGCCGAGAGGAGGGTCGCATGAGTGAGCTGATGGCCGGCAAGACCGGCCTCATCGTCGGAGTCGCCAACAAGCGCAGCATCGCCTGGGCCATCGCGAGGAAGCTGGACGCGGCCGGGGCGCGACTGGCGCTGACCTATCAGAACGAGCGCACCGAGCGGGACGTCAGGAAGCTCGCCGGCACCCTTGCCCACGGCGGTCCGGTGCTGCCGCTGAACGTCCAGGACGACGCCCAGCTCGACGAGACCGTCGCGGCGGCGGCGGGTGAGCTCGGCGGCATCGACGTGCTGGTGCACGGGGTGGCCTTCGCGAGCCCGGACGACCTGGGCGGACGCTTCCTCGACACCAGCCGCGACGGCTTCGCGCTGGCGCTCGACGTCTCGGCCTACTCGCTCACGGCCCTGGTGCAGCGGGCCGAGCCCCACATGGCCGGGCGCGATGCGTCGGTGATCACCCTGTCCTACATCGCCGCCGACCGGGCGGTGCCGGGCTACAACGTCAGGGGGGTCGCCAAGGCCGCGCTCGAGAGCAGCGTCCGGTTCCTGGCATGGGACCTCGGCGAGTCCGGCATACGGGTCAACGCCATCTCGGCCGGGCCGGTGCGCACGCTGGCCGCCCGCGGCGTCCCCGGCTTCGGGGACATGGCGGACCTCGCCGCCCAGCGGGCCCCGCTGCGTCGCGAGATCAGCGCCGACGAGGTCGGCGACGCCGCCCTCTACCTGGCCTCACCGCTGTCGTCCGCGGTCACCGGGGAAACGCTGTTCGTCGACGCGGGCTTCCACGCCATGGGCCTCTAGGGGCCGTGGGGCCTCAGCGGGCGCGCTTGGCGCCGTAGAGCCCGTGGTCGGCGCGCTCCAGCAGCGCGTTGGCGTCGTCGCCGTCCTTGGGGGACGTCGCCATGCCCACCGAGACCGAGACCGACGGCCCGGGCTTGTCGGCGTGCGCGAAGGCGGCGCGGACCTCCTCGACGATCCGATCGGCGGCCGCCCTGCCGGTGCCCTCGGCGCCCGGCACCCAGACGGCGAACTCGTCGCCCCCGATGCGCCCCACGTGGCCGTGGCGCTCGATGACACGGGCGATCTGCATCAGCACCAGGTCTCCGGTCCGGTGACCGAACCGGTCGTTGACCTGCTTGAAGGCGTCGACGTCGCAGATGAGCAGGTTGCCGTGAACCCCGGCCTCCAACGCGCGGCGGGTCTCGGCGAGCCAGTGGCGGCGGTTCGAGATGCCGGTCAGGTCGTCGGTCTGCGCCAGGTGCTCCAGCTCCTGGACGCGGCCCGCAAGCGTGCCCTCGGTGTGGGTGCCCGTGGCCTCCGCGGCGTGCTCCGCCGCGTCGTCGAGGTCGGCCAGGCTCAGGCCGATCGCGTCCAATCCGGCGACCGTCAGCGGCAGCGAGGTCTCCGCCCCGACGAGCATGTCGGTGATCGAGTTGGCCAGCTGCACACAGGCCGCGGCGGGGCTCGGCACGCGATCGCCGGCGGGTCCGCCGTGGTGCCAGCCGATCGCCTCGACGACATCCGTGGGCAGGTCCCACCGCTCGGCCAGCATGCCACCGGCCGCAGCGTGATCGACGCCGAAGCGCTCACGCTCCTCGGCCGCGCGAAGGGCTCCCGAGGGGTGGCGGCCCGCGATCTCCTCGATGGGCTCGTCACCGAAGGCCATGGGCAGCACGAGCTTTCCGATGTCGTGCAAGAGGCCCGCCAGATGCGGGGTGTCGGCGGGGATGCCGGCCTGGTCGGCCAGCGCCGCGGCGGTGCGCGACACCGCCATCGCGTGGACGTGCATCTGCCCGCGCGACGCGCGTCCGTTGCCCGGCGCCTGCTCGAGGAACCGGTACGTCGTCGCCTCGAGCGCGATGCGCCGTACCGCCGTCCGCCCGATCAGGGTGACCGCCTGTCGCACGGTGCGCGCGTTGATGGGCCGCGCGTTGGCCGCGCTGTTGGCGAACTTCAGGAGGTTGGCGGCGAATCCCTCGTCCAGCTCGATGGCCGTGACCAGCTCGCCCACCGATGACTCGGGATCGTCCGCGATGCGGATGGCCTTCTGCACGGTGCTGTTGAGGACCGGCAGCTCCCCGAGCTGGGCGAGGGCGCCCTCGATCCGGGCCGCCGAGCCGGGCGGCATCGGCGCGGGGCGGCGTTCCGTGTCGCCCAGTCCCTCTCCGTGCGATGTTGTGCTCACGGCCCCCGTATCGGCAGGTTCGCGCTCATGGTGAAGGGTCATGGCCCCGGGGCGCGCGTGGGGGTGGTGTCCGACACCCACGTGGGCGAGGTTCTTCCGCGCATGCCGCCGGGCGTGCTGGCCGCGCTGGAGGGCAGCGATCTCATCATCCACGCCGGCGATCTGTCGACGGCGGACGCCCTGGGCGAGCTGCGGCGGCTCGCGCCCGTGGTGGCCGTGCAGGGAAACCACGACCGGGAGGGCGGCCTCGACCTGCCGGGGACGGCCGTCGTCGAGGTGGCCGGGGCGACCATCGGGGTGGTGCACGGCGACCGCCCGGCGCCGGTGGAGGCGCTGGGCGGAGCCGTGTCGCTCGCCACCGGGCGCGGCCAGACCCTGGGCCTCACGCGCCAGCTGATGCGGCGGGTCGGCCCGGTCGACGTGGTGGTCTTCGGGCATCTGCACGAGACGTTCGCCCAGCGGATCGACGGAACGCTGGTCTTCAGCCCGGGCGCGGTCTGTCAACCGGAGATCGACCCCGGGTTCGGCTGGACGGGCCCCATCGCACGGGCCCTCGCCGCGTACCGCCGGCGCCTGCCCGTCGAGCGCATCCGTCCCACGGTGGGCCGGCTCGACATCCGCGACGGCCGCGTGAGGGCATCGTGGCAGGCCCTCCCCGAACCGATCCTGCCGTCCGTCCGCGTCTCGACGCGGTGCCATCATCCCGGCGAGTGACCGGCAGGACCCCACCCCCCGGCGATCGGCCCGAGCTCGACCGCATCGAGAGCTTCTTCCTCCACAACGGGCTGCCCCATCTGTCGGACGGCTACGACCCGCGCGAGGACACGCTGACCCGGCTGCGCCCGGCGCTGGTCGTGCTGTTCGTGATCGGCCTGATCTTCGTGCTGCGGCCCGACTGGCCATGGTGGTTCCGCATCCCCGCCGTCGCCGCCGGCATCGCCGTGGCGGCCGCGGCGATCGGGCTGGTCAACGTCGCCAGGAGCCGCCCCTTCTTCTCGGCGCCCGAGCGGGTCGGTTTCATCGAGGCGACGGTGCTGGTGCTGGCCGTGCCGGCCGCCGCGCTCGCGCTCGGAGAGAACCTCGAGGACGTCGCCTACGTGGCGGTCGGCGCCGTGGGAACCGCCATCGCGCTCTACGCGCTGGCCAGCTTCGGGGTCCTCTCCCTCCTGGTGCACCATGCGCGGAGCAGCGTCGGGGAGCTGCGCGACGCGGGGGCCGGAGCGCTGCGCGCGATGCCGCCCCTCCTCGCCGTCCTTCTGTTCCTGTCGCTGTCGTCCGAGACCTGGCAGGCGTTCGGTCAGCTCGAGGGCTGGCGCTTCGGCTGGACGATCGTGGCGTTCCTGGTCCTGATCGGCGCGATCCTGTTTCTCGGGCTCGGCGCCGAGCGACGCGCGCTGTGCGCCCCGGAGGTCACCCCGGCGCTGGCCGAGCAGGCCCGCGCCACGCCGGCCGCGGGTCTGGTGGAGCGCGGCGTCGAGCCCGCGCCGCGGCCTCTGATGCGCATCGAGCGGATGAACCTGACCCTCTCGTTGATCATCACCCTGCTGGTGCGCATCCTCGTGGTGGGAGCGGTGGTCGGGCTCTTTTTCGGCATCTTCGGAGTGCTGGTCGTCGACGAGGAGCTGGTGCAGACCTGGACGGGCACGGCGCCGAACGTCTACCTCGAGATCTCCATCTCGGGGCGCGAGGCCGCGATCACCGAGGAGCTGGTGAGGGTGGCGACCCTGCTCGGTTCCTTTGCGGCGCTCTACTTCGCGGCGGTGTCGCTCGTGGAGCGACGCAACCGCGAGGAGTTCGTCGACGACGAGGTGGAGCGGTTGGCCCGCGTCATGGCGGCCTGGTCGTACTACCGCGGCGCGTTGGCTCGCTGATCCAGCGCCGCCCGCGCCGCGCTGGCGGTGAGGCGCGCGGCGCCGGCCAGATGGCGCGGCAGGACGCGCTCGACGGTGTCACAGGCGCGGTGCCAGCACGGATCGAACCGGCGCTGAAGCCAGACGGCGGGGATGCCGGCGAGGGTCAGCTCGCGGTGGTCGCTGGACCCGCCGTCGGGGAGGTACAGGGGGCGCTGGCGGAGGGAGCGCGCCCGGTTGAGCAGGTCGCGCGCGAGCGGAATGGGTCGCGGCGCCATGCCACGGACCGCAAGCCGATCGCCGACACCGACCATGTCGAGCACGATCGCCGCGCGCACGTGCCGCCGCCCCTTGCCGAGCCCCGCGACGAGGCGGGCGGAACCCAGGTGGACGCGCGCCCCGGTCTCGCCCCGCTCCTCGGCGCCGAGGACCGCGAACAGCACCCCGCGGCGGCCCCGCAGCTCGGACGCGACCTCCAGCAGCGCGGCCACCCCGCTCGCGTTGTCGTTGGCCGCCGGCCCGTGGCGCACGCCGTCCAAGTGAGCGACCACCAGCACATGGGCCCGGCCGTCCGTGCGGGCGATGACGTTGCGCGAGAAGCCGCCCCCGGGGAGGCGCACGCGCTGCGTGCCCACGCGGTAGCCGAGCGCCCTGAGGCGCCGACGCACGATGGCCGCCGCCCGCGCC
>JARFPS010000263.1 GCA_029288175.1 Miltoncostaea sp.
GGGCTCGGATATGTTTATAATAGACAGCACGACTGGTGAGCCGTCGCGATGACCTGGTCGTCGCTTCCGGCCTGGACGCTGACGAGGCGCTCCCAGCGGAGGTGGACCGTCGATTCGCCGCGCGGCGCCGACCAGGGGAACGTCGTGGAGGCCGACGGCCCGGTGAAGCTCCACGTGCCTTGAGCCAGCGGAGTGGCCGATCCGTCGAGGGTCACCGCGTACCCGACGCTGACCGCCTTGGGAGGGAACCCCGTCGCATCGAGCGTGATGAGCGTGCAGGTGACCGACCCGCTCACCCGGCCGTGGAAGGTCTGCGCCTCCGCCACGGGCTCGGCCGGTTGGGCGGCGGGCGGATCGGGGTTCGGGTGCTCGGCCCGGTCCGGCGGGGGCGCCGGGGTCTCGATCGCGCCCCAGCCCGGCGCCGCGACGAGCGCGGCGGCGACGCCGGCGGCCAGCGCGACCAGAGCACCGATCGGGCGCCGGGGGTCACGCGATGCCGGGGGCTGCCGCATGGCCGGTGAAGCTACCCCGAGAGCACCCCGCTGACCGAGGCCCGCTCGGGCACGTTTCCAAAAGAGCTAACGAATCCCGAATCGAGCGCGCTCTGCTCGATTCCGCTGAGGCGGGGCGACCTATAATCGCGCGATGGTGCGCCGGGGGGGAGCAGCGCCGCCGCCGGCGGCCCCGATCGCGCTGGGCGGGACGGTCGCGAGCGGTGCAGACGGTCGGACCTTCCGCCGCATCGGCTCCCGCTGAGGCTTCGCGGGGCGATGGGCGCTCGATGGGCGTAGGCCATGGGTGATCCGGTCTCGGCGGTCACCGACCTGGCGCTCGGCGTGGTGGCGGCCTGGTGCTGGTGGAGGCTGGTCCGCCGGCCCGCCGGAGGCGGACCCTGGGCGCCCGTGTTCGGCCTCGTCGCGGTGGCCGCGCTGGCGGGGGGCGGGTTTCACACCGTCACCTCGCGCGACGACGCGAGCGGCGCCGTGGCGTGGGACGCCATCGGCCTGGCGTTGGTGCTCTCGTTGGGCTTTCTGGCGTCCGCATCGGTGGCGGAGACGCTGCCGGCGCGGGCGACACGGCTGCGGATGGTGTTCCCGGTCGCCTGCGGGGCGATCTACGTCGCGTTGGCGGCGCTTGGCGAGGGGGGGCCGGACGCCGTCGCTCTCGCGAGCGCCCCGGCCAACCTGGCCACGGTCGCGCTGTGGCTGCGCGCCCTCTCCCGCCGGCACCCGCGCGCCCCGGCGGTGCTCCTGGCGATGGTGGTCAGCGGTCTCGCGGCGCTTGCGCGGGTGGGGGCGGAGGCCGCCGACGCGGCCGCGCTGCATCCCGACGGCGTCTACCACCTGGCCCAGATCCCGGGGGTGGTGCTGCTCTACCTCGCGGTCGGCCGGCCCCGCCCGTGGCCGTCGGTGCGCGCGTGGGCGGCCGCCTGACGAGCCGTCAGCGCGGTTCGTCGTGCATCGTCGCGCGGGTGGGCACCTCGTGCACCTCGCGCATCTCCTCCTCGCTCTCGTCCATCGCCGCGACGGACTTCCCGTAGAGGCGCGACAGCGGTCCCGCGCTGATCCCATGGGCCAGGATGCTGAGCAGCACGGTGGCCGCCGTGATCGTCAGCAGCGTCTCCGCGCCGGCCAGATCCTCCTCCTCGAGCACGATCAGCACGAGGACGATCGAGGCGATGCCCCGCGGGCCGAACCAGCCGAGGAACGCGACCGACGAGGGTCGGAGGCCGGTGCCGATCATGCTGACGGCGACGGGGACCATCCGAACGACGGTCAGGCTCAGGACCGCGTAGAGGCAGACCTGCCAGGTCAGCTCGCCCAGAGCGGGCCCGGCGAGGAGCGCCCCGAAGATGAAGAAGGTCGCCAGGTTCAGCAGCTGCGCCTCGTCCTCCGAGAAGTCGAGGACGTCGCTCTCGGTGGCCCGCGCCATCCGGCCGAACGACAGGCCCGCCACGAAGGCGGCGATGAAGCCGTTGCCGTCGATCTCGCCGGCCACGGCCCACGCGATGACGGCGAGGGCCACCGGAATGAGCTGCCGGAAGATCGTGTTCACCCAGCCGGCGCGGGCTGCCCTCACCAGGGCGTACCCGCCGAGGGCACCGACCAGAACCCCCACGATCACGCCGAACCCGATCTGCTCTCCGACGAACTGGATCCAGAACGAGGGGGGCTCGAGATCCTCCTCGACGAGCGCCGCGGCGACGAACAGCGTCAGAAAGGGGACGG
>JARFPS010000161.1 GCA_029288175.1 Miltoncostaea sp.
GACCGGCACGCCCTTCAGCATCGCGGATCGGGGGGTGTTCGGTGGTCCGCCGGAGGCGCCGCTCTCCGTGTTCACCGACGAAGACGCCACGGCCGCGCTCGGCGAGCCCGTGGAGATCGACGCGTACGGACGGCGCTGGGAGCTCACCTTCCACTCGCACGGCAGCGCCACCGTGCCGGGAAGCCCCCCGTGGCTCATCGGGCTGCTGGGGATGATCGCGACGTTGGCGCTGACCGTGGCGACCTATGCCATGGCGAGCGCGCGCGCGCGGGCCGAGGCCCGAGCGACGCAGCTCACCGCGGAGCTGGCCGGCGCCAACGCTCAGCTGGAGGAATCGAACAGCGACCTCCAGGCGTTCGCCTTCGCCGCCTCGCACGACCTGCAGACGCCGGTGCGCAACGTGCGACAGCTGGCAGAGATCCTCCAGGAGGACATCGAGGCCGGCGACCTCGACAGCCTGCGCGAGAACGTCGAGCTCCTCGGTGTCGTGGGCGAGCGCGCGGACGAGCTCATCCAGGGGCTGCTGAGCTTCTCCCGGGTGGGCTCGGCGTCCGTCGGCGCGGATGTGGTCGACATGCACCTCGTGGTCCACAGCGCGCGGTCCGGGCTGGAACAGGAGATCACCGATGCCGGCGGGGATTGCGAGGTCGCGGCGCTTCCGGCCGTCGTCGGGAACGAGACCCTGCTTCGCCAGGCTGTGGAGAACCTGCTCCAGAACGCCGTGAAGTACCGCGATCCGGACCGGGCGCTGCGCATCCGCGTGTGGGGGGAGCGGCACGACGATCGCGCCGTGATCCATGTGGAGGACAACGGCATGGGCATCGACGACCGCTTCCAGTCCAAGGTCTTCGAGATGTACCAGCGGCTCGGTACCAAGGGCGACGTCGGCGGATCCGGCATCGGCCTGGCGCTGGTGAAGCGCATCGTCGAGCGCCACGGCGGCCGGGTCGAGCTGACCTCCGAGCCCGGCTCCGGAAGCGTGTTCTCGCTCGTCCTCCCCGCGGCGCCCGCCGCCGACGCCTCCGGCGGTGCTCCGGACACACCCGGCTCGGCGCTCGGGTCCGAGCGGTCTGCCGCCCCCTAGGGCGCTCCCCAGTCGGAGCGCAGCGCCCGGCGCAGTCCGTCGAGCCTCTCGTCGCCGATCCGACGCGCCAGGGCCTGCTCGGCCGACTCCTCGGCGTCGGCCACCGCCTGCGCGTGTCGCGCGCCCTCGTCGGTGAGGTTCACGATCACCGAACCCGCGGTCGGGCCGCGGTCACGCTGGACGAGGCCGGCCTCCTGAAGCTCGTTCAGCGTCTGATGCACCGCCTGGCGGGACACCCCCGTCGCGCGCGCCAGCTCAACCGGGCGCACGCCCCCCGAGGGGATCTGGGTCAGCGTCAGGGCCTGGGCCGCCGAGATCGAGACACCCGCGGACTCGAGCTCGTCGGCGCGACGCTGGTCGAGCCACCAGAAGGCCTGCAGGAGCAGCTGGCCCAGCCCGTCGGCCCGCTCGTCGGCGCCCATCAGGTCCCGGGCAGGCCCGTGGGCCGCGTCACCGCGCCCTGGCTCGCCGTGCTGACCAGCGCCGCGTACTTGGCGAGCACCCCGCCGCGGTAGCGGGGCTCGGGGGGCGTCCAGCCCTCGGCCCGCGCCGCGAGCACGTCCTCGGGCACGTTGAGCGTCAGCGTGCGCGCATCGACGTCGATGACGATCTCATCGCCCTCGTGCACGAAGGCGATCGCCCCGCCGCGCGCCGCCTCGGGGGCCACGTGGCCGACCATCAGCCCGTGCGTGGCGCCGGAGAAGCGTCCGTCGGTGATGAGCGCGACGTCCTCGCCGAGCCCCTCGCCCACGATGGCGGCCGTGACGTGAAGCATCTCTCGCATGCCGGGGCCGCCCGCAGGGCCCTCGTATCGGATGACGATCACGTCGTCGGGCCGGATGGCCTGGTCCTTGACGGCGGCGAAGCACTGCTCCTCGGACTCGAACACCCGGGCCGGGCCGCGGTGAAGCCTCCGCTCGTGGCCCGCGAGCTTCACCACGCACCCCTCGGGCGAGAGGTTGCCGCGCAGGATGGCCAGGCCCCCGGTGGGCGAGAGCGGCTCCTCGATGGGGACGATGACCCGCTGTCCCGCCGTCTCGCTGACCGCTCCGGCGATCTCGTCGATGGTGCGCCCGTCGACGTTCGACGCGCCCCCGTGCACAAGCCCTCGCTTGATGAGCTCGCGGGTGACGAGCGCGACCCCGCCGGCCTCGTAGAGGTCGGCGGCCACGAACTCGCCCCCCGGCTTGAGGTTCGCCACGACCGGCGTGCGCTCGGCGATCGTGTCGAAGTCGTCGATGCTGAGCGGGATCCCGAACTCCTCGGCGATGGCCAGCAGGTGCAGCACGCCGTTGGTCGATCCGCCCGATGCGGCGACGCCGGCGATGGCGTTGTCGATCGATTCACGGGTGACGATCGAGGAGGGGCGGACGTCATCGCGCACCAGGCGCATGGCCAACCGCCCGGCTTCGACCGCGGCATCGTCCTTCTCGGGCCGCAACGCCGGAATGCCGTTCAGCCCCGCCGGGCTGATGCCCAGCAGATCGAGCGCCATCGACATGGTGTTGGCGGTGAACTGCCCGCCGCAGGCCCCCGCTCCGGGACACGCCACCGACTCGATCGCGTGGACCTCTTGGGGCGACATCGTCCCGGCGGCGTGGGACCCGACCGCCTCGAAGACGTCCTGGATCGTGACGTCGCGGCCGTTGTACCGTCCCGCCGCGATCGAGCCGTTGTAGAGCACCAGTCCGGGGATGTCGAGCCGGCCGAGCGCCATCGCCGCCGCCGGAATCGTCTTGTCGCAGCCCACCAGGCACACCAGGACGTCGAAGAGGTGACCCCGTGAGACCAACTCGCTGGAGTCGGCGATGACCTCGCGGCTGACGAGCGAGGCCCGCATGCCCTCCGTGCCCATCGACACGCCGTCCGACACCGAGACGGTGTTGAACTCCATCGGCGTGCCGCCCGCCTCGCGCACGCCTTCTTTGACCTTCTTCGCGAGGTCGCGTTGGTTGAGGTTGCAGGGCATGGTCTCGATCCAGGTCGTGGCCACCCCGATGATCGGGCGGGCGAGGTCCTGGTCCGTGAAGCCCGTCGCCTTGAGCATGGCGCGGGCGGGGGCCCGGTCGGGGCCGTCGGTGATCGCGGCGCTCCGGCGCTTGGCCGGATCGCTCGGGATGTCGTAGGGGTTCTGCGTCATGGGGTCGCGATGCTACCCCAGGACGGGGCGCCGCTAGCGGGCCGCGTTCCTGGCGCCGGCCGCGGTGTTCACGATGGAGGCCAGCGCGAACAGCCCGAGGACGATGCCCAAGGCGAAGGGCAGGTAGCCGGCCTCATGCCGGTCGTGCCACCCGACGTACGTCAGCAGCACGGCCAAGCCGACAAGCAAACCGAGCATCCAATTGGGCAGACCCCGCACGCTTTCCTCCGTCGGGCGTTGACGAGATTCACAATACAGGCAGCCGAGCGGGGGGCCGAGGGGCGATCGACCCCTGGTAACCTCGGGTCGTGTCCGAGGTCGAGAACATCTCCGTCGAGGTCAGTCGGCCGGGCGGCGCCACCGTCGTCATCATCACCGGGGTCCTCGACGCGCTCGCGTTGCCGAGCGTGTCGCGTGAGCTGGCCGACGCCCAGGGGAGCTCCGATCCCGTCTACGTCGATCTTGCCGGCGTCACCTTCATGGACAGCCGCGGCCTCGGCGCGCTGCTGGCCGCCAGAGAGCGGAGCCGCGACGGGGCGGCGCCCGTCTACATCCATCGTCCCTCCGATGCGGTCCGCCGCATCCTGGACGTGTCGGGTGTGCGCTCGGTCCTGGACGAGGTCGACGAGCTTCCCGGCTGAGCCGGTCGTTCGGCGGGGAGGCCGCGGTGCCTGACGGCTCCCAGCGGGTCGAGTTGGGGCGCGGTGGCCGCCTGCGCGGCGCCGCCGCCCCCGAGCTGGTCGAGGCGGCCTACGCCCGCGAAGCCGCTCACGGCCCCGCGCTCGCGACGGCGTTGTCCACCGCCGACCTGGCCCACGCGCTGGTGCTCGCGGAGTCGGGCGCGATCGAAGAGCCCGACGCGTCACGCCTGCTCGCGGGCCTGCTGGAGCTCGATTCGGTGCCGGGGGAGGACTTCCCGTGGGATCCCGAGCTGGGCGACGCCTTCGTGGCGCGGGAGGCCGAGCTGCGTCGGCGCGTGGGCGCCTCCGCAGCCGGTTGGCTGAGCGCGGGTCGTCCGCGGCGCGAGGCGTTCCGCGTGGCCGTCCGGCTCGTCGCGCGCGACGGGGCGGCCGATCTCGCGCTCGCCTCGCTCGACCTGGCGGACGCGGCGATCGATCAGGCGGAGGCCACCGCGGCCGACCTGGCCGCCGACTACACGTATCTTCAGCCGGCCCAGCCGAGCACCGTGGGCCACCTGCTGTTGGCCTACGCCTACCCGGCGCTCCGCGACGCCGAGCGGCTGGATCGGCTCGATGGGTGGCTGGGCGCGAGCCCGGCAGGCGCCGGTGGCAGCGCCGGGTCGCGTTGGCCGCTGGACCGCGAGCGTCTGGCCGGCTTGCTCGGCTTTCCGAGGGTCGCGCGTCACGTGCGCGACGCGATGTGGCAGGCCGACGGATACGCGGAGCTGGCCGGCGCCGTCGCCATCGCCGCCACCCACCAGTCGCAGCTCGCGCAGGACCTGGAGATCCTTGCCAGCAACGAGTTCGCCTTCGTCGAGCTTGCGGACGAGCACAGCCGCGCCAGCGCGCTGATGCCCCAGAAGCGCAACCCCTACGCCCTCGCCGCCATTCGGACCCAGGCGGGCGTGGCGACCGGCGACGCCGCCGCGATCCAGGTGGCGCTGCACACCGGCTCTGCGCGGACGGACCATTTCCACCTGCTGAACGGCTCCATCCCGCGCCTGCTGCCCGAGGCGTCGTCGATCACGCGTCTCAGCGCGGCCGTGGTCCGCGGTCTGCGCGTGGACGTGGAGCGCTGGGGCGAGGCCGCGCGCCGCGGCGGCACCGCGGCGGCCGATGTGGCGGATCTGGTGGCGCGCACCACCGAGCTCGACTACCGCACGGCCCACACGGTCGTCGGCCGGGCCGTGCGCGACCTCGCCGATGCGGGCCGGGAGCTCGGCTCGCTTCGCGCCGAGGAGCTCGCCGCGGCGGCGCGCGAGTCGGTATCGCGGGAGATCGACGTCGATCCGGATCAGCTGGCCGACGCGCTCGACCCGGCCGCCTGCGTGCTGGAGCGCCACCAGTCGGGCTCCACCCGGCCCGGCGAGGTGGCGGCGATGGTCGCCGAGTGCCGGGAGCGCTCGGCCGGCCTCCGGCGCGCCGCCGAGGGCGTGCGCCGGGAGCTGGAGGACGCCAGGGGCGCGCTGCTCCAGGCGGCGGCCGACCGCTCGGGTTGAGCGGCGCGGACCGTCCGGTCCGCGTTCCTTAAGCACCACCGCGGCCCCGCCGACGCAGGGGAAGCGTGGCGAGCGAGTCCTTCACCTCGATCGTCGTCGATGACGACCGACTCACCCGGCGACTTCTCGCCGAGGCCCTGGCATCGGCCGGGCACTCGGTGACGACGGCCGAGCACGCCGAGGAGGCCATCGGGCTCCTGCGCGCGCGTCCTGCGGACCTCGTGGTCACCGACTGGCAGATGCCGGGCATGGACGGGATCGAGCTCACCGGCGAGCTGCGCGCCCTCCCCGACGGCGGCCCCGGCGTGATCCTCATCACCGGATCGGGTCCGGAGATCGGCCCCGCGGCGCTCGAGGCGGGGTGCGACGACTTCCTGCTGAAGCCGGTGAACGCCCAGGAGCTCGGCCACCGCGCCGCGCGGGTCATCGCAGAGCGCCGGCGGGGCCGCGACCTGATGCGCGAGCGCAGGCGCACCGACCGCGAGCGTTCCGCCCGGCGGGACGCCGAGAGCGTCACCGAGCAGACCATGGCGAGGCTGCGCAATCTGCTGGCCGAGCAACGCGAGCTGGGCGCGCTCCATGAGTCGCTCCTGGCATCCGCCGGCAGCGGCATCTTCGGCGTCGACCTGGACGGGCGCGCTACCTTCGTGAACGACGCCGCGTGCCGGGCCCTCGGATACGAGCGCGAGGAGCTGATCGGTTCCGACATCCGCTCTCTCATCCACCACACGCTCCCCGACGGCAGGCCTCGTTCCGATGGGGACTGCGCCATCACGGCCGCCGCGCGCACGGGCGAGGCGAGCCACGTGTCCGAGGGTCTGCTCTTCACCAAGGCCGGCGAGCGGTTGGAGGTGGCCTACTCGGCCACGCCGATCCGCGTGGAGGGCCACATCACCGGCGCCGTGGTCGTCTTCGAGGACATCTCGGAGCGGAATCGCGCGGCCGCCCGCATTCAGGACCAGAACGACCAGCTTCGCGCCCAGAGCGAGGAGCTCGAGGCGCAAAACGAGCAGATGGCCGACCAGCAGGCGGAGCTGGAGGCCCAGAACGAGCAGCTGCAGGACCAGCAGACGCGACTCGAGGAGCGCGCCGAGGAGCTCGACCGGCAGCGCTCGGAGCTGCAGCGCCTCTACGATCGCGCCGCCGGCGAGAACGCCCGGCTCGAGGCGCTCTATGGCGCCGCGCACTCGCTCGCAGTGGGCCTCGACTCCGGCGACCTCGCCGATGTGACGCTGCGGCGCCTCGTGGACGCCGCCGCCGGCCAGGTCGCCACGCTGTACCTGCAGCGCAACGGCAGGCCGGCCGCCGAGCTGGCCGCGGCCGTCGGCGTGGCGCGCGGCGAGGTGCCCGAGGT
>JARFPS010000166.1 GCA_029288175.1 Miltoncostaea sp.
CGACGAGCTCCCGCTCCTCGCGCTCGGCGTCGATCTCGTCGGCCATGCGTCCTGGGGTTTCGGAGGACACGCGGGCCACCCTACTGGCGGAGGGGGCTCAGTCGCGCGGTGGGCGGGGGAAGAATGCGCTGGTCTGCCGGACGTACTCCTCATGGCCCGGGCGCCGCTTCGGCATGTCCTTCTCGAGCAGCGTGACGCCCGACACCCGCAGCAGCAGCACCGACATCACGATCGGTCCGATCACGCTTGCCGCGCCGGCCGTCGTCTCGGCGGCCACCATCAGCACCGCGACGGCACCGGAGGCCGCGGCGAGGATCTCCCAGTTCTCCATCAGGGCGGGATGGGTAGGCGGCGTGCGGCGCCGCCACGAGGACCCGGCGCAGCGACGTAGTCTTCGTGGCGGTGCGCGAGCCCTGGTACATGCGTTTGGCCGAGGACGGCAGGCTGCCCGACGTGGTTCTGCGGGCGGGCATCCGCGCCCGCGTCGCGGCGCGGCTACGCCATGCGCGCCGCGGTGGGGTCGAGGCCCAGAGCGAGCGCTTCCGCGCACTCCTGGCGCGCTTCGCCGAGGAGCCGGTGGCGATCGCCACCCAGGACGCCAACGCCCAGCACTACGAGCTGCCGCCGGCCTTCTTCGAGCTGGTGCTCGGCCCCCACCTCAAGTACTCCTGCTGCTACTGGCCGGCCGGGATCGACGATCTGGGGGACGCCGAGGAGGCCATGCTGCGGCTGTACGCGGAGCGGGCGCGCCTTCAGGACGGTCAGGACGTGCTCGACCTGGGCTGTGGCTGGGGCTCCCTGTCGCTCTGGCTCGCGGAGCGGCACCCGGCCAGCCGCATCCTGGGCGTGACCGGCTCCGAGGCCCAGGCGGGGTTCATCCGCCGGACGGCACAGGAGCGCGGGCTCGACAACGTCGAGGTCGTGGTGCGCGACGCGAACGTGCTCAGCCTGGATCGATCGTTCGATCGCATCGTCAGCGTGGAGATGCTCGAGCACGTGAAGAACATCCGGCGGCTGCTCGCCCGCGCCGCCGGCTGGCTGAGGCCCGACGGATTGGCCTTCGTCCACGTCTTCTCGCACCGGGACGTGGCTTTCGAATACCACGCCGACGACAGCAGCGATTGGATCGGCCGGCACTTCTTCAGCGGGGGGACCATGCCGAGCGACGCCCTGGTCCCGCGCGCGGCCTCCGACGCCTTCGACCTGGTGGACCACTGGCGGCTGGGGGGCGAGCACTACGCCCGCACCGCCCGGGCATGGCTCGCCAACCTCGACGCCCATCGCGACGAGGCGGCCGCCGCTCTCGCCACGGGGGACAACCCGGAGCCGATCGACCGTCAGATCGGCCGGTGGCGCCTGTTCTTCCTGGTCTGCGAGGGGACCTGGGGCCACGCCCGCGGCGGCGAGTTCATGGTCTCGCACTACCTCATGCGTCCACGCGACCGCGGAACGGGCGACTGAGCACGAGCTGGTAGTCGTGGAGCGCCCGCGTGGCGAACCCCGCCTCGCAGAAGGCCAGGTAGAACTCCCAGCCCCGGATGAACCGCTCGTCGTAACCCAGCGCGAGGACCTCCTCGCGGTGGTCCAGGAACCGCCTCCGCCACTCGGCCAGCGTCGGCGCGTAGTGGTCGCCGATGTTCTCCGCGCTCTGCACGATCAGCCCCGAGCCCGCCGCCATGGCGTCGACGAACGACTGAAGGCTGGGGATCACGCCGCCCGGGAAGATGTACTCCCGGATCCAGTCGCGGCCGCGTCGGTATCGCTCGTAGCGCTCTTCGGGCACGGCGATCATCTGCAGCGCCACCAGCCCGTCGGGCGTCAGGTGCCGGTCGAGCGCGCGCGTGAACGACGGAAGCTCACGATGCCCCACGGCCTCGATCATCTCGATGGACACGATGCGGTCGTAGCGCTCCTCGATCCGCCGGTAGTCGCGCAGCTCGATCGAGACCAGGCCGGCAACCCCTGCCGCCTCGGCGCGCTCCCGCGCCACGGCCGCCTGCTCGCTCGACAGCGTGATTCCCGTGACGCTCACGCCGAACTCGCGTGCCGCCTGCACGGCGAAGCCGCCCCACCCGCAGCCGATCTCGAGCACCCGCTGCCCGGGCGCGAGCTCCAGACGCTCCATCAGACGGCGGTTCTTGGCCGCCTGGGCGTCCTCGAGCGACTGGCCCTCATGCTCGTAGTACGCGCACGAGTAGGTGAGCGACGGGTCGAGGAACAGGCGGTACAGGTCGTTCCCCAAGTCGTAGTGGTACTCGATCTCTCGGCGATCGCGGGCCAGGTCCGCCCGGGCGGGAAGTCGCGGCCGCCGGCGTGCCAGGGAGCTCCCCAGGGCCAGGAGCCCCCGTCGTCGCTGCCGCTCCGCCGTGAGCGCCAGGATCGACAGGAACGCCGGCAGGTCGTCCGCATGCCAGTCGCCGGCGACGTAGCCCTCGCCGAGTCCCAGGCGCCCCCGCGCCGCGATGCGCCGATAGGCGTCTCGCGAGCGCATGGTCACGGTGGCGCGGCGGCCCAGAGCGGGATCGCCGGCCACCCGCCGCGTGCCGTCGGGGAGCACCAGCGTCACCTCGCCCCCGGCCGGCCGGTCCAACGCCCAGAGGATGCCGCGTCGAACGGCGGGCCCGAGCGGGGTGCGCCGGGCGGGCGGGGGCGGCCGCAGGCCGCGTTGCGCCCCTTCCTCCGGCTCCGCGTCCGTCACCGACCCCCGCCCCGGATCCAGCGGGGGCTTCGTGTGGAAGGTCGCCCCGTCGCGCCAGAGTCGCACCGCGCGGCGGTGGATGCGCTCGGTCACGCGGTGGCTCATCAGCGGAGAGCCGGCCAGCACGCGGGCGATGGCGGCATCGCTCAGCTCCTCGCGGTCGCCCTCGATCGTTGCCGACAGCCTGGTGCGCTCACCCTGGCGGGCCACGATGCTGGCCTCGAAACGCTCACCGGGCTCGGTGACGGCGAACGTGTAGTCGAGGTCCATGGGGAGGAAGGGAGACACGTGAAGACGCTTGACGGCGGAGTAGATGGTCCTGTCGCCCCGCTCCTCGCCATCGGCCAGCACGTACATGTGGCGCTCGCCGAAGGTGTTCGAGACCTCGGCCAGCACGCAGGTGCGGGCGCCGTCGGCTGAGTGGCAGAAGAACCAGGAGATCGGGTTGAAGACGTAGCCGAGGACGCGCAGATTGGTCACCACCACGATCCTCTCCGCCGCGCCCGGCCCTCGTGCCCCCTCGGCCACCTGGCGGGCGTTCTCCTTGGCCGAGCGATCGACGCGGCCCATGTGATCGGCATCGAAGAAGCTCACGAGGTTGGCGCGGTTGCGCGAGAAGAGCCTCAGGCGCCGCGCCAAGTCGTCCACCTCGTCCAGGTCGAGCGCGAAGAAGCACACCGGGTACCGGAAGGCGTGGCGAGGCTCGGCCGGGCGCGTGTGCGCCAGCGTCCCGCGATACAGACCCGACCTCACGCGGCCGCCTGAAGCGCCTGGGCCGCCCGCAGGCCGGAGGCGAGGCCGTCCTCGTGGAACCCATAGCCGTGGTAGGCGCCGCAGAACCAGGTGCGCCGCCGCCCCGCCAGCCCGGGGAGGCGGCCCTGCGCGTTGATGCTCTCGAAGGTGTAGAGGGGGTGCCGATCGGCGATCCGCGCGATCACCCTGTCGGGGTCGACCGCGTCGGCCTGGTTCAGCGAAACGCAGTAGTGGGTGTCGCTGTCGATGCGTTGCAGGCGGTTGAGGTAGTAGGTGACCACCGGCCTGTCGTGCGTGTCGCGCGGGCTGAGCCGGTAGTTCCAGGAGGCGCGCGCGGCGGGCGCGCGCGGCAGAAGGTTCACGTCGGTGTGGAGGACGGTGTCGCTCTCGGTGCTCGAAAAGGCGCCGAGCACGCTCCGCTCTCGCTCGTCGGCATCGCCGAGGAGGGCAAGGGCCTGATCGGCGTGGGTCGCCAGCAGCGCGGCATCGAATCGCTCGATGCGGTCGTCGGCCAACCGTACCGACACGCCGTCGAGGTCGCGGCGCACCTCGCGGACAGGGCAGCCCAGCCGCAGTCGCGGGCCCAGCCGGGCGGCGATCCGCTCGACGTAGGTGCAGGCCCCTCCGACCACGGTGCGCCACCGGTGGCGCCGAGGACCCAGCAGGCCGTGGTTGTCGAAGAAGCGCAGCGCGTAGTGGGCGGGGAACTCCAGGGCGCGCTGCGTGCCGGACGACCAGATCGCCGCCGTCATGGGAACCAGGTAGCGGTCACGGAACGTTGCGCTGTATCCCTCGCTGCGAACCAGATCATCCAGCGTGGCTGCCGACCCGGCGGTCGCCAGATAGCGTCGTCCGCTGAGCGTGAAGCGGACGATCTCGGCGAGGAGTGCCGCCATGCGCCCTCCCAGCAGGGCGGGCTGCCGCCAGGCCCGCGTGGGCGAATACTCGAAGCCCTCCTCGGGCGCGCTCACCGAGAAGCTCATCTCGGAGGGTTGGGTGGCCACGCCGAGTTCATTGAAGAGTCCCGTCAGCAGGGGGTAGTTCGCGTGGTTGTGCACGATGAACCCGGTGTCGAGCGCCAGCTCGCGATCCCCGTCGACCACCCTCGTGGTGCGCGTGTGACCGCCGGCTCGGGGCGAGCGCTCGAACACCGTGACATCGTGTGTTGACGCGAGCGCCATCGCCGCGCCGAGCCCCGAGATGCCACTGCCGATGATGGTGATCTTCACGCGCGTCCCCGTCGTAGGAGGCACAGGGACGGTTGTCCACACGCGCCTCGGCCATCGAGGCTAGCCTCCCGCAGGGTACGAAGGAGAGGGATTGGCAGTGAGCGACGCGACGCCCCCGACCACGGCGATCGGCACCCGGCGGGCGCGCACCAGCGCCGCCAGCAGGCTGGTGACCCTCACGGCCGTGCTGGTGCCGACGCTGGGCGTGCTCTCGGCGGCGGGGATCCTCTGGGGCGTGGCGTTCCGTCCGGTCGACGCGGTGCTCTTCGCCGTGTTCTACGTGCTACCGGGCCTGGGGATCACCGTCGGATTTCATCGCCTGTTCTCTCACAAGAGCTTCAAGAGCGGACCGGTCGTGCGCGGGACACTCGCCATCCTGGGCTCGATGACCCTTCAGGGCCCGGTCACCCAGTGGGTCACGGATCACCGGCGCCACCACGCGATGTCCGACAAGCCGGGCGACCCCCACTCGCCGCACGGCCATCGCGACGGCCTGTGGGGCGGGCTGGCCGGTCTCTGGCATTCGCACATGGGGTGGTTGTTCACCACCAAGGGGATGGAGCGCGACCGCGTCTACGGGAAGGACCTCTACGACGACCCGCTCATCCGCTGGATCGACCGTCTGTACTTCGTCTGGGTCGCGCTGAGCCTGGGCATCCCTTTCGCGGTGGGGTACATCGTCGGGGGCGGAAGCCTGGCGCTGGGCTTCGAGGCCTTCGTCTGGGCCGGGCTGGTGCGCATCTTCCTGTTCGACCACATCACCTGGTCGGTCAACTCCATCTGCCACAGCTTCGGGCGTCGCGACTACGACACCTCGGACGAGAGTCGCAACGTGGCCGTGCTGGCCATCCCCACGATGGGCGAGGCCTGGCACAACAACCACCACGCCTTCCCGGGCTCGGCCGTGCACGGCCTGGGGCGCCGCCAGATCGACATCAGCGCCGGGGTGATCCGTCTGCTGGAGAAGGCCGGGCTGGTGTGGGACGTCAAGCGCCCCACCGAGGAACGCCTCGCGCGGCGCGCCCGCACCGCCTGAGCTCGCTGCTCAGGCGTCCAGGTCGGCCTCGGCCGCCAATCGGCGCACCACCTCGCCCGCGGGCTCCGGGCGGCTCAGGGCCGCGGCCTGGCCGGACCAGATCACCATCAGCTCCGGCTCGTCCCGGCGCAGGGCCTCGGCGCGAAGATCGGCGATCAGGGCGCCCTGGGCGGGGAACGGAGCGGGCGGCACGCCGGCCGCTTCCAGGTCGGCCAGCAGCGTGTTGCGCAGCCCGCGGGCGGGTCGGCCGGTGAAGCGATCGGTCACGATGGTGGAGGTGTCGCAGGCCTGGCCCAGCGCGCGCTTGGAGGTCTGTGGAGCGCCCGATTCGGGGCATCGGAGGAACGCGGTGCCGAGGGCGGCGGCCTGTGCCCCGAGGGCGAGGGCGGCGGCCACCCCACGGCCGTCTCCGATGCCGCCGGCCGCGATCACCGGAACGTCGACGGCGTCGACCACCTGCGGGACCAGCGCGATGGTCCCCACCTGAGCCTCGGCGAAGGGGGTCAGGAACGACCCGCGGTGGCCCCCCGCCTCGGCTCCCTGCGCGATCACGGCATCCACCCCCGCCTCGGCCAGCGCCCTGGCCTCGGCCACACTGGTCGCCGTGCCCAGCACGGCCGTGCCGGTGGCCGCGGCGTCGGACGCGTCGAGGATGCCGAAGGTGTAGCTGAACACCGGCACGCGCTCATCCGCGATCACCTGGATCTGGTCATGGACCTGGTCGGCCTGGGCCGCGCCGCGTTCCGCGGCGGGCATGGGAAGCCCGAGCGACTTCCGGCGGGCGGCCAGGGCCCGGTCGAGGTCGGCGGTGTGGGCGGGGTCGGCAGGCTCCGACGGAAGGTGGGCGAAC
The DNA here is from genome assembly GCA_029288175.1 of Miltoncostaea sp. Lineage (GTDB taxonomy): Bacteria > Actinomycetota > Thermoleophilia > Miltoncostaeales > Miltoncostaeaceae > JARFPS01. The sequence goes on from JARFPS010000166.1 coordinate 6,567, forward strand.
AGGTTGACGCCGAAGGGCCGGTCGGTCAGATCCCGCACGGCGCGGATGGCCTCCCGCAGGGCCTCGGGGGTCAGGTAGGCGCCCCCCAGGTTGCCGAGGCCCCCGGCCTGGGACACCGCGGCGACCAGGGCGGGCGTCGTCGGCCCCCCGGCCATCGGCGCCTGCAGGATGGGGTAGCGGATGCCCAGACGGGCGATCAGATCACGGTGTGTGGAGCTCATCGCGCTATTTGGCCGCACCCGGCCGGTGGTGTCAACGCGGCTCGCGTGCCGGGGGACGATGCGCGCGGCGCGGGCGGTGACGGTCCGCACCCTCGATGCCGACGGAGGCGCGTCGGTCATGACAGGGCGGGGCGACAACGCGCGGGCGCTGCATTACGATCGCGCGAACTTCACAAGGCAGCCTGAACATGTCGACTCCCCTCCGCCGCGGCCAACCGCGCCGCTTCCCTGATTTCGCCACCGCGCTGATCGGCGCAGCCCTCGCGCTGGCCCTCGCGTTGGCATGGACCGCCACGGCGGGGGCGCAGGGTCTCGACAGCCCGCGATCGGAGGCCGTCGCCCAGGCCGATCCGGTCGGGTCCCAGACTCAGACGCAGCGACGGGCCGTCCCCTGGTGGCGGGCTCCCGTTCCGCCCATCACCGACGGCTCGTCGCTCCTTCGCTCCTGGACGCGCGCCAACGGCCGGCAGAAGCGCATCGCCACCAGGGCGACCAGGGCGCTCCAGCGCGCCCAGCGCGCCCGCGCCGCGTCGCGGGCGGCCGCGCTGCGGAACGCCACCCTCTGGCTGCGTCGGTACGTCGTGCAGCGTCGTGCGCTGCGCAAGGCCTGGCGAGCAGCCGCGGTCTCGTCGGCAGAGCAGACGGACGAGGGACGGGAGCTGGGGCGGCTGCAGACGTGCCTCGCGCACGTCGCGCTCCACGAGCGCCTTCTTCAGAGCCACACGCGCGAGCTCTCCAAGTGGAGGTCGGCGCTCGCTCGGGGGAACGCCAGGGCGATCCGCACCGGGCGCGTGTCCAGCCGACGCGCCGCGGCGAAGCTGACGCGCAGCAGGCGCCAGCTGGCGCGGTGCGTCCGCTCGGCGCGCAACAGCCTGACGGCCAACCCCTCCTTCGAGCTCGGCACGGCATGGTGGAGCGCCTTCAACGCGAACCTGGCACGTCGGCGCGATCGCGATGCGCCGCGCGGCGACTGGGTCGGTCGCGTGCGGTGGACCGAGGGCGACGTCTACACGATCGACGACCTCGGGGTCTCCGTCTCCGCTGCCGAGGCCGGCGGGCTGTACGAGGCGCGGGCCTTCGTCAAGGCCGCGGGCGCCGCGGCGGTCGGCAAGCCGATCAGGATCGTCATCCGCGAGACGACGCCGACGGGGGTGGTGCGGCAGATCCGGGGCCCTGAGGTGCCCCTCACGGCGGCCTACCAGCTTCTGACGGTGCCGGTCACGGATCAGACCGCCGGCTCCTCGCTGGAGGTCCTCATCGTCCAGTTCGAGGCCGGCCCCGGCGACGGGTTCTTCGTCGACCGGATCCTGCTGAGGAGGATCGGCGCGGCGCCCGCGAGCGCGGGGTGAGTGACCCGCGCGCCCCCGGGGCGCGCTAGCGGCGTTTCTTGCCGGCCGCGGCACCCGGCTTCCGCTTGCCGCCCTTGGCCTTCGTGCGCGGAGCGGCCTTGGGGGCCAGATAGCTCTTTCCGGCCCTGACCAGAACGTTCTTCCGGCGCTTGAAGTCGCGGACCACCACCGCTCCCTCGACGACCCGGGTCAGGGTGCCGTCGCAGCGATCGACGGTGAGCCACTTGGTGCCGCGCACGGTGGCCACGCTGTTGCGGCCGCGCGTACGGAACAGGCCCTTCTTGTCGCTGGCCCACAGGCGACGCTGCGGCGCCCTGGCCCGCGTCCGCGCACGAGCCCGCGCCCGAGCTCGTGCTCTGGCCCGCGCCCTGGCCCTCGCGTTCGGTGAGGCGTTCTCGACGAACCCACTCGCCACGAATGCGTCCTCCACGCCGATGACCTCCGCGGGTCGCTTGGGCGCCGGCTTCCGCTTGGTCGTGGCCGGAGGGGCCGCGCAGGTCGCGCGGTGGCCGCCGACCAGCTTGAACTCGGTCAGGCCGCGACCCTTCGCCGCCTGGCGCACCTGGAAGGCGCCGGACCACAGCGTGGCGGTCTGAATGCCCGTGCCGCCGCGCCGACCGGTGCTGAGCCGCACGCGACCCTTGCGGGCGTCCACGAAGGATCCGACCGGCACCTGCCCGGCGGCGTCCGCCAGCTCGATGAAGCGCTTGGTCCCCGGCACGCGCACGCGGATGGTCCCCTTGGCGGGTACCACGACCACCTTCTTGCCGATCTCGGGAAGGAAGGGTGGCGCGCCGGGCACCGCGGTGCCCGCGGTGGTGAACGAGAGCTTCTCGGTCTGCACCGTGGCGGCGTCGCTCTCGGCGACCACGCGGTAGGAGTAGGTGTTGCCGGGCGCGAGGCCGGTGATGGCGATGCTCTTGGTCCCGCTCGATCCGGCCGGCACGACGACGGGGGCCGTCGCCGACGTGAGCTGGTCGCCGGGCCCGAACTCCACCAGCACGCGGGTATCGGCGCCGTTGGGGTCGACCGTCGTCACGATGGTGGCGCCGTTCTCGGTGACCGGCTCGACGTCCACCCCGGTCACCTCGGGCGCGCCGGGCGCGCCGGGCGCGCCGGGCGCCGCCGAGGTCGCCTCGTCGATTCGTACGACGGCGCCGTTGTTTTGCGAGAGGGTGAACCACACCTTGCCGTCGGCTCCGCTGGCGATGCCCT
>JARFPS010000189.1 GCA_029288175.1 Miltoncostaea sp.
CGGCCTCGACGAGCTGGTGCGGCGCCACGTCGGAGGCGACGGGATCGGCGCGATGCTGGGAGGCGACGAGCACGACTCGGCGCTGGGCCAGGCCTTCGACGAGGCGACGGGGCGCGATGCCTCCGAGGGCGACGGCGCGGAAGGCGGGCTCGACGACGTGGTGGTGCTCGCCTCGGGGAACCTGGGCCTGGTGTACTTCACCCGCGACGCCGAGCGGACGCCGCTCGAGGCGATCGAGGCCCGGCATCCGGACCTGCTCCCGGCGTTGCGCGAGCATCCGCACATCGGGTGGATCCTCGTGCGCTCGACCGAGCGCGGCGCCGTCGTGCTCGGGCCGGCCGGCGCGAACTACCTCGACGAGGGGCGCGTCGAGGGGGTCGATCCGCTCGCGCTCTTCCCCGAGGGCGCCGGCGAGCATCTGCGACGAAGCGACGGGTTCTCCAACGTGGCCGACCTGATGATCAACAGCTTCTACGACCACGCCCGCGAGGAGGGGTGCGCGTTCGAGGAGCTGATCTCGTTTCACGGCGGCATGGGCGGACCTCAGAGCCGCCCCTTCATCCTCGCGCCCCGCGAGCTGGATCCTCCCGCCGAGCCGCCCGTGGGTGCCGAGGCGGTGCACGACCTGTTGGACGGCTGGCGGCGGAGCCTGCAAGGCCCGCCGCCGGCCTGAGCGCGCTCAGGTAGCGGCGGGCGACTCCTCGCGCCGGAGCGTGCGCCGCCACGCGAGGACGAGCGGCGCGCCGAGCAGGATCGGCAGCAGCCAGGTGGCGCCGCGGAACAGGAAGACCGCCGCGGCCACCTCGTCGTTGAAGGCTCCGTCCAGCGTCAGGCTGAGGAGCCCCGTGTAGCCGAGCTCGGCGATCCCGGCGGCGCCCGGGGTGATCTGGATCAGCGTGATGATGCCCATGATCGCGTAGACCACGAAGATCAGCGCGGCAGGCAGATCGCCCTGGCCGATGCCGACGAACCGGAGGCAGAGCACCAGCAGCACGAACTCCGAGAGGCGGATCGCCACGCCGGCGAGCATCAGCGAGCCCCAGCGGTCGCCCACCAGGCGCTGCGCGTTCAGCCGGAACGCGGGCAGCTCCTCGGCGAAGCTCCGCGAGGGCTCTCGACCGGCCCGGCGGCGCACCCGCGCGACGATCGCATCGGCGCGGCGCCCGACGTTGACCGCGACGGCGTCCGAGCGCAGCGCGTACGCGCCGATCGCGATCCCGGCCGCCGCGGCGGCAAGGCCGACCAGCGCGAGGATCACCGTGCCGGTGCTGACGCCGCCGAACACGGCGAGGATGGCCACGGCGAGGATCGGCAGGACCAGCGAGACGATCGTGGTGGGCAGCCCCGAGATGAAGATCGCGAGCGCCGTGTCCTCGTTGGGGAACCCCCACGAGCGGTACATGCCGTAGCGCGTCGCCATGCCGCTCGGTCCCGGGATCGTGTTCGACACCGCGGCCGAGGCCAGATACCCCTGTGTGGCCCGACGGAGCGTCAGTCCGCGCAGGGCCGAGCGGTGCTGCCAGCCGACCAGCGGCATCCGCGCCAGCGCGAGGACGATCAGCACGAGCCATTCCAGCGGCGTCAGTTGCTCATAGGCTTCCGCGAGCGACTCGGGCTCGATGAACTGCGGCAGAACGCCGAAGAAGATGATCCCGACGATCGCCAGCGGCACCACGATCCGGGCGACCTTCTTCACGCGCGGCCACGCTCCGGCGCTTATGGCCCCACCAACTTCAGGGCCGGTCCGCGCCCGATGGGCCGGTACCCGGGCGTGCCCCACGAGTCTCGCCACTCGCCGAGGCTCCGCGTCGCGTCTGCGAGCCGGCGCCTCACCTCGGGATCGTCCGGATCGCAGCGCAGGTGGTCGGACCAGAGGCGGATCCTCAGGTCGCGCACCCGGCTGCCCGCGTCGACGACCGCCACCGACAGCTCGTGGTCGGTGCCGGCCATCGAGCGGCTGAACAGGTTCGCCGAGCCGATGCAGGCGAAGCGGTCGTCGACGAGCACCACCTTGGAGTGGACCGTGACCCGCTCCACCCGGTAGACCGCGACGTTGTGGCGGCGATCCTCGGGCAACTGCGCCACGATCTTGTCCCGAACGTCGGCGGTCAGCTCCCGGTTGACCTCACCTCCGCGCACGTCGTCCGGACGCCCCACGCCGCTCCCCAGCAGCAGGACCCGAACGCCCCGAGCCGCGGCGTCGCGCAGCTGGGGGTACAGCTCGTAGTCGCGATCGCCGCCGGGGTACTCGCGGAAGTACTGATCCTCGACGTAGACGTAGAGCCGCGCGGCGTCGATCGCCTTGCTGAGCGTCGCGAAGATCTCGCGCACCCCGCCGCGGGGCCGGTGGGTCCACGGACGACGGGGCGCGGGGGGAGGAGGGTGCTGCTTCCACGGCCCGTAGGACCGCAGCACCGAGACCGTGATGCCGCCGCCCTCGCGCCGGGCGACCTCGGGCGGCGGGCCCGGCTCGGCCGGCAGCGGACGCGGGTTGAGGGGTCCCAGTCCCCCTTCGCGGTACCAGGCGGGGCGCGCGGGAAGGCTCGCGGCGTCCCGCCAGCGCTCGCGCACCACGTTCCAGACGTCCGTCGCCGCGGGCCCCACCAGCCGCTGCCCCGCATCGTGCCACCCCCACGGCTCGCCGGCCCGCTCCATGCTGCCGTGGGGAGGCAGGTCCCAGCGCCCGGGGGCCAGGTCGATGCCGCCCACGAACGCCACGAGCTGACCCTGGCCGCCGACGACGATCGCCTTCTGGTGGTTCGAGCCCAGCCGGTGGCCGCTCCAGTCGAGCACCACGCGGTCGGCGAGGGGTGGCTCGCCTCGCGCGCCGTCGGGGATCCATCGCCGCAGGGCGGCCGCGGCGGCGACGTTGGCCGCGAACGGCCCCACCTTGAGCGGGAGCCCCGAGGTGAAGACGCTGCCGGCGAGCAGCACCCGCACGTCCACGCCCCGCGCGGCCGCCCGGGCGAGCATCTCGCCCACCGGCAGGTACCCCTCCTCGCCGGGGTCTCGGCCGCGGAGGTCCGTGTCCGGGTCGAGCTGGAGGCCCAGCACGAAGAGCGCGTCGCCGGCGCGCGTGCGCTCGACGGCGTCCGCGACGGCGGGGAGGTACTCGCCTCCGTCCACGAGCGGCGCCCACTCCGAGTCGCCTCGCAGCGGCGCTGCCTCCGGAGGCGTCGCGAGATAGCGCTCCGCGAGCGCCGCCAGCCGCTCCTGCTCCGCACCTCCGTCTGTCAGCGCCGCCCCGATGGTCGCTCAGGCTAGCGCCTGGGGGGCGGCTGCTACGGAGTGCCGGTGTCCGGCGGGAGCTCCACCTCGGGCTGGGTCACGGTCTCGGCGGGCTCGGTGACCGTCTCGGTGGGCGTGGTCACCGTGGTCGGCCCGTCGCGCGTGATCGTGATGCCCGGGGAGGTGATCGTCTCGCCGTCTCCATCGTTGTCCACCAAGATCAGCACGAGGGCGATGGCGGCCGCCACCAGCGCCACTGCGGCGACGACGCCCAGCCAGCCCACGCCTTTGCGCGCGCCGTGGTCGCGGACCTCCACCGGCGCCGCCGCCACGGGGGCCGGCTCGCCGCCCAGGGCCCGCGAGCGGATGACCCCCGCGGCGGGCGGGTCGGGGCTGCCTTCGCGCAGCAGGTCCTCCACGGCGCGATCGACGGCCCGCACGTCGATGTCCTCGAGAACGTCCAGGTACACGGCCTCGGCGCGCGCGTCGAAGGACGATCCCGGGTAGGCCGCGCGGATGCGCGCGGCGACCTGGGCCCACTCGCTGCGGGTCATCGAACGCTCCTCAGATGCCCAGCGCCTTGGCCTTGGCGGCCTTGAACTCGGCGTCGTCGATCACGCCGGCCTCGTGCATCTTGGCCAGCTCGGCGAGCTTGTCCATGGTGTCGCTGCTGCTGGGTGCGGCGGCCTGCTGCTGTGCGGCCTGCTGCGCTGCGGCCTGCTGCTGGGCCACCTGCTGGTCGTACTGCTGCTGCTCCTGGTCGGCCCACTTGTCGTACTGCCGCTTGTGGACCCTGCCGGAGACGGCGCTGGCCGTTCCTGCGACGACGGCGGTGCGGCCGACGGTGCGGAGAAGTCGTGGCATCGGTGCCCTCCTGTTAGGACGCGCTCTCGGCGGCGTCGAGCGCCGCGATGAACTCCTGGACGGGGATGCGGTCGGCCGCCAGCAGGCGCCCGCCGTTGCGACGGACCGCGCTCGCGAACGGCGCCGCCCACGTGTTCTCGTAGATGAGGATGACCGCCGCCTCACCGGGCTCCATGCCCTCGGCGGCCGCCGCCACGTCCTCGTCGCCGAGAAGGCCGCTGGAGGCCCCCTCGAAGATCGCGAAGTCGCCCACGCGGTCCGCGGTCAGGCCCTGAGCCTCGAAGCCGGCAAAGGTGCCGTCGGCTTCCTTGGCGACGAACAGGCAGTCGAGCACGCGGATGATGCCGCGCTGCACCAGGTCCAGCAGCAGCGGCGCGGCCTCGCCGGTCATCGGCGCGTCGGCGCCGTAGCCGATCACCACGATGTCGATCGGTCCGAGTTCCTGAATCTCTTCGGTTCCCATCCTTGTCCTTCTGCCGAGGTTCCCTCGCACCGGAGCCTACCGGGGGGCCCGCCGGTCTAGAACCCGATGTTCACAGGTTGGAGCACCAGCAGCACCACGCCGCCGACGAACACGAACGTGGCCAGCGACATGCCGAGCACGCGGGGCCTGTTCCCTTCGAACTTGGAGGCCGTTCCGGCAAAGAAGAGGACGATCGCGAACAGCACGGTGGTGAGGATGTAGTTGTCGCCCCGCTGGTTGGCCGTGCGGGCATCGGCGGCCCGTTCCTCCGCGACGGCCAACAGCCTCTCCGACTCCTCGATGTCGGCGAGCGTGTACTGCTCGGCCTGGAAGGGCGTCGCGGGCGCGTCCGGGTTGTTGAGCGGATCGGACGCCAGCCACGCTTCGAAGGCCGGCTTGAACTCGGTGCGGAACCGCTCCTCCCAGAAATCGGCCAGATCGTCCCGGTCGGCGGCGCGCGCGGCCGCCCATTCCGCGAAGAGCGTGACGTCGATGGTCGCGACCTGGCCACCGGTGGTCGAGGCGCGCGTGGACTCGGTGCGGCTGGCGCTCGCCTCGCTGAAAGCGGTGGCCTGCTCGCCGCTCCAGCGCGTGGCCTGGTACGCGCTCCAGGCCGAGGCGATCGTCGCCAGAGCGAGCAGGACGGTGGCGTAGATCTCGGCGTTGCGCTTGCGCCGGTCCATGTCGGTGCGCGCGAAGTACGCCTTCAGCCCTCTCGGTGCTTGCGGGTCCCTCTCCGCCACCCCGCGAGGGTATCGGAGCTCAGGCCCACGCCGGACGTGAACATCCTGTGACCGCCGCGCGCACGAGCACGCCGGACAGGAATAGCCTCGGCGCTGTCCGGTCCCCACCCCAAGGAGCCGCGGTGCGCGTCGCGGTG
>JARFPS010000230.1 GCA_029288175.1 Miltoncostaea sp.
CCGTGGAGCTCCGCAGCTCCGACACGCAGATCATCGCCACGGGGAGCGTCGTGACCGGGACCTTCGACTGCCCCTTCGGAACGACCCTCCTGAGCGGCGGCATCGTCATGACGGACTCCAACGGCTTCCCCGACAACGGTGCGGCGGGCCAGAACCTGTCCATCTTCGAGAACGCGCCCGCGAGCAGCAGGGCGTGGGCCTACGGGGTGGAGAACACCACCGAGGGCTTCCTCTACTACAAGGTCAACGCCCTCTGCGCGACACTCACCCCGTGAGTGCGGGGGCGCGAGAGCAGGCCGGTCAGTCGATGCCCGGGCGGGTCTTGAGCGTGACGCCGGCGCGCTTGGCGAGCGCGTCCGCCCGACCGTGGCGCACCGCGCGCGCTACCGCCTCGCGATCGAGGCCGGCCTCGATCAGCTTCTGGCGCGCCGCGCTCTCGGACGCGAACTTGAACCCGTAGATCACCAGCGCGCTGAGCGTGAGCAACAGGTGCTCCGCCATGAACACCGTGCCCGCGTTGCCCTGGTCCTGGAGCGCCGACACCCCCCACTCGGGCGCGGTCTCGGCGTAGCGGTCGTACAGCACGGTCCCCGAGAACCAGAGGAAGTTCACGAACACGACACCCGAGAACCACAGTATCCCCAGGTAGATGAGCTTGGCTCCGGTGCCGAACCACTCCGGGGCCGGCAAGGGCTCCAGGATCGGGAACCACAGCAGCACCGAGGTCCCGAAGAACATGCCGTGCTCGATGGCGTGGGCGATGTCGTTCTCGATCCCGAACTCGTAGATCACCGGGACGTGCCAGAAGACCAGCGTCGCCATCCAGAGCGGCAGCGCGATCAGCGGATGGGCCAGGATCGACAGTCGCTGGACCCAGTGGAACTTCAGGATCGGCTGGAGCACCGGCCCGGTCAGCCCCAGCACCACCAGCACCGGGGCGAACCCGCCGATGATCGCGTGCTGGAACATGTGGACGGCGAACAGCCCGTCCTCGCCCACCGCGTCGATCGGCGACATGATCGCCAGGAGGAACAGCAGCAGGCCGCTGTAGAAGCACATGCGGCGCCAGATGGGCAGGCGCTTGCCCAGCTTCCGGGCGCGCACCGCGTAAAGGGCCGCGACGATGGCCGTCGGCACGATCTGGAAGGGCGAGAAGGTCCACGCGTCCCACCAGTGGTCGGCCAACCCCTCCGAGCCGCCGCCGTGGGCGGCGGCATGGGATGCCGCGCCGAGGAAGACGACCAGGGCGACGCCGATGACGGAGCTTTGCCTCACGGCACGAACTGTAGAGCGCCGCGGACCCGCCGCGGGGGACGAACGGCCCCGGAGATCACAGTCCGTCCACCCCGGTGACCTCACCCACCGACACCTGACGCTCCCCGGCGGCCGTCGCCATGCGAAGGCGCCCGGCCTCGTCGACACCGGACGCCGTGCCAACGATCTCACCGTCGTCCGTTGTCACGGTCACGGTCCGCCCGGCCAGCGCGTCGCGCTCGCGATACGCGGCGAGGCAGGCCTGCCGCCCGGTACCGCACCAGTCCGCGTACCTCCGGCCGAGCGATCGCATCAGGTCGATCAGGATCTCGGAGCGCCCCCGCCCGTCTCCCAGCGCCCCCGGCGTCCACCGGGCGTCGGCCAGCTCCGGCGCGCCGCGCACGTTGACCCCGACGCCCGCGATGGCCCAGTGCACCCGCTCGTGGTCGGCAGAAAGCTCCACCAGGACGCCCGCAACCTTCCGCCCCGCGATGACGATGTCGTTGGGCCACGCGATGCGTGCCTGCTCGCCGCACGCCTCGGCCACGCCCAGCGCGACCAGCAACGGCAGCGTGGAGGCGTCGACCGGCGCCACGCTCGGGCGCAGCAGAACCGAGGCGAACAGCCCCTCCCCCGCCCGACTGACCCAGGGGCGCCCGCGCCGGCCACGACCCGCCGTCTGGCGATCCGCACCGACCACAAGCCCCTCGGCCGCGCCCTCGCGCGCGGCCGCCGCGGCGTCGTCGTTGGTCGAGGCGGTGGAGGCGCGCCACGCCACGGGCCCCGCGAGCGGACCTGTCAGCTCCCTCTGCACCAGCGCGGGGACCACCACGTCGGATGCGGGGTCGAGCGAGTAGCCCTCGGCGCCGCCCTCGATGTGCACCCCATCGCGCCGCAGGGCCTCGACATGCCGGTGCACCGCCGCCCGCGAGCACCCCAGGCGAGAGGCGAGCTCCTCGCCGCTCACCGGCGCGCCGGCTCCGACCACCAGCGCTTCCAGCACCGCGGCGCGCCGCTCCCCGGCCTCGCCGGCGCTCATCCGCTCGTGGCCCGATCGAGCGCCCGGGCGGTCTCCCGGCGAAAGCGCGCCGGGCTGAAGGTGCCGCCCAGCAACGGATCGAGCCCGGCCGGACCCCACTCGCGGATACCCCCGAGCACCCCGCCCTCGGTGTCGAGGTCCGGATCGAAGGGCAGCACTCCCAGCAGCGGAACGGGCGTCAGGCGGGCGAGCTCCCGCGGGTTGGTGAGCGCGTCCAGGCCCGGCTCCTCCGGGTAGCCGCTGATCACGATGCCGACCACCCGCAGGCCCTTTCGGAGGGCGCCGTCGAGGGTCAGCAGGGTGTGGTTGAGCGTGCCGAGCGACGGACGCGCCGCCACCACCACGGGCAGGTCCAATCGCGCGGCCAGGTCGCCCATGTCGAGCCCGCGTGAGAAGGGGACGGCCAGCCCCCCCGCCCCCTCGACGACCACCAGGTCGTAGCGCCCGCTCAGCTCGTCGAGCGCGCGCTCGACCGGCTCCATCGAGACCTCCCGGCCCTCGATCTCGGCCGCCACCGACGGCGCCAACGGCGCGCGGAAGGTCTGCGGACACACGAGCTCGTAGGGC
>JARFPS010000246.1 GCA_029288175.1 Miltoncostaea sp.
ACAACGTGGAGGAGCTGATGTTCGCTGCCCTGGCCTCCCATAAGCGCCACATGGCCTTGTACCTGACGTCGATCTACATGGACGATGACTCTGCGGACGACTTCGAGGACGCCTACCGGGCCACCGGCAAGCGGTTGGACCTCGGGAGATCGTGCGTGCGCTTCCGGCGACTGGACGATCTGCCGCTCGACCTGGTGGCGGCGGTGATCGCGGACACGTCGGTGGCGGAGTTCCTGGACCGCTACCGGGCACGCCGCGGCGAGGACGGCTAGCCCGCGCTACCTCCGGGCCGGCACGACGAGCCGCTGCGCCCGGCGCGTCTCGTTGCCCGCGGCGTCGGTCAGCGTCACCCTCAGCGTGTAGCGGCCGGGCGCCAGGCGGCCGACGGGGTTCGTGGCGACCTTCCGCTGCCGCAGCCGGAAGCGCGTCGTCCGGACGGTGCGTCGTCCGTTCTGCACCCGCACGGTGACCGTCAGCCGGCCCGTGGCGCCGCGATCCGCCGCCGACAGCCGCAGGGCCACGGCGCGCCGCGCGCCGCCTCCGCTGACGCGCGTCCCCCGCAGGCTCAGCCGCGGGCGGGTGTTGTCGACCCGGATGGGCCACTCGCGGGTGGTCTCGTTGCCGGCCCAGTCCTCGGCCTCCACGCGAACCAGGTGCCAGCCGTCCTTCAGCCGCCGGGTGTCCAGACCGGCCTTGGTGAGCGACGTGCGGCGCCGTCCGGGGACCACCTCGTCGTCGACCGACAGCCGCCAGCGCACGAGGGGCGTGCGACCGCCGTGGCGGAACTGCACGACCGTGCGACCCCCCACGGCCGAACGCGGACGCGGACGGGGGGCGAGAACGCGCGGCGGCGCGGTGACCACCCGGACCCGCCCGGCGCCGAACAGCGGGTCGGGCCCCGCGGCACCGAGATCGAGGGCGGTGGAGGTCAGCAGCGACCTCATGCCCGCCGGGGTGGGGTCGACCCCCTGCCGGCGCAGCGCCACCAGCAGCAAGGCCGCCGCCCCGGCGGCGTTCGGAGCGGCATTGCTGGTTCCGCCGACGCTTCGCCGCCCGGTGAGGCCCGCCACCGCGGTGTTGGTGGGCGCCACGAGGTCGGGCTTGGACCGCCCGTCGTCGGTGGGCCCGCGCGAGGAGTAGTCCTTGAGGATGTCGCCGCGCCAGTCGACCGCGCCCACGCTGATCGCGCCCTCGGCGTCGCCGGGGCTGGGCTGGCTGCTGTCGGGGCCTCCCCCGATGAGACGCAGGTCGATCTCGCGCGAGAAGAGCGTCATCGGGCCCTGCGGGGGCGGCCCGTCGGCCAGCACCGCCCTGAGGCGGAAGAAGTTCTGCGTCTTCGGCCGGTAGCCGAGGATGAGCTCGGTCTCCACGGCGCCCTGGGTCTGCGAGGCCCGCGAGCTCGCGACCTGCTGCCACACGTTGCCCGGCGTCAACCGCTCGAGCACCAGGTCGATGTCGGTGCGCGGACCGCCGGGAGGGCTGCGCCACGACAGGGCATAGGTCAGAGGTTGGCCCGCCGCGCGGTACACGGTCAGCCCGCCCTCGCGGGGCCACTCGTGGTCGCCGTTGCCGTCAGCGTCGGTCCATGGGCCGGACCAGTGGCGCTGCGCGTAGTTGCCGGCCGAGTTGAACCAGAGCACGCCCGCCGCGGCGGCGGCGTTCACGGCGGCCGCCTCCCGACCGCGACCGTCGAACCGGCCGTCGATGAAGCTGTTGGAGTGCACGACGATGTCGGGGCGGCGCCGGGTCAGCCACGCCGTGGCGGCCAGGAAGTCGAGCCGCGTGTCGTAGTTGACGAACAGGTAGCGCGCCCTGGGCGCGTAGTCGTAGACCGTCTGCGCCACCAGCTCGCCGTGATTCGTGGCGTTGCCGTAGGCGTTGACGCCGGCCAGCCCGCGCGTGCTGTCGAAGGTGCGGGTCTCGAGACGGCTGTCGGGCGGAAGCTCGCCCTTGGCCTGGAACCGGTCGACGTTGCGGCCGAAGCCGCGGTCGAGGATGGCGATGACCAGCCCCTGGCCCTCGCGCCCCAACGCGCCCAGCCCGGAGGCGCCCGTGCGGTTGAACCCCTGCGTGGTGATCTCACCGTCCGCGAACGACGGCGGCGCGGGGGTCGCCGAGGCCACGCCGTCCAGACGCCGGATCGCGGCGGCACGCTCGGGAGATGCCACCACCTGGAGCGCGCGCCCGTCGCGGCGCTGCACCCGCAGGGCGCTCGCCCCCAGCTCGTCGACGGCCTCCCCGACCGCGCCGGGCTCCGCCTGGACCAAGAGGGGCTCCGGCGGCTGCGCGGTGCCGGGGGCCACCCCCGCGATGGCGGCGGTGGCGGTCGCGGCCGCGGCGAGCCCGGCCGTGCGTGTGCGCTTCCACCCCATTTCGGCCGACACACAATCACACCGCGCGGTCGAACCCCACGGCGAAAGTCGGGCGCTACCGGGGAGAACGGGTCCGCTAGGGTGCCCCGGCGTCGAGGGGGAGAGAGATGCCGCCGTACCAGCGCCGCAACGACCCAGAGCTCAGCGCGGCCTTCGCCAAGGACCCGGCCGACGAGGATTTCCTCGAGGGTCTCAACCTCCAGCTGGCACCCCGGGAGGAGGCGGGCTATCGCGACCTGCCCGAGGAACTCCCCACCCTCCACGTCGTGGGCGCGCCCCGGTCCGGCACCACGCTCATGTACCAGGTGATCGTCAGCGAGCTGGGGCTCGGGTACGTCAACAACCTCATCGCATCCTTCTGGCTGGCGCCCACCCACGGCATCCGCCTGGCACGCAAGCTGGGACTGCACGAGATCGAGCGCTCGTCGTTCGAGTCGGACTTCGGGCGCACGCCGGGAGCGCTGGAGCCGCACGAGTTCGGCTACTTCTGGAATCACCACCTGCGCTACCCCGACATGCGCCAGCGCGGCCCCGAGCACGACGAGACGATCGACTGGGCGAACCTCCGCCGCGTGCTGATCAACATGGCGGCGGCCTACGGGCGCCCCATGGCCTTCAAGCCGATGCTCCTCACCTGGCATCTGCCGACCATCGCCGAGCGGATGCCGCTGACGCGCTTCGTGTGGATCCGCCGCGAGCCCCGTGAGGTCGCGCTGTCGCTGCTGAGGATGAGAAGGTCGTTGCTGGGCACGACCCAGGGCTGGACGTCACTTCGCCCGGCGGACATCTCCGACGACCTGGCCCCCTGGGACCAGGTGGCCGCGCAGGTGGTTGCCATCGAGGCCTCCATCGACGCCGCCCGCCGCGCCATCGGCGACGACCGCTTCCTGGTCTGTCTCTTATACACATCTGACGCTGCCGACGAACACCGTGACGTG
>JARFPS010000293.1 GCA_029288175.1 Miltoncostaea sp.
GATGTGTATAAGAGACAGAGGCGGCGCTCTGGGTGGTTCACCACCTGCCCCGTGCCCCCGACGGAACCGACTACTGGCGGGAGCCGGCGGTCGCGGCCGGCGTGCCGGTGGTCGGCGCGGCGTGCTTCGAGTGCGACCTCCTCCCGGAGGGCTGGGTCGAGGCCGCCGAGTCGGTGGCCGAGGTCTGGGTTCCGACGGCCTTCAACCTGCGCACGTTCGCCGCCGCCGGGGTGGACCCGGACAGGCTCCACGCCATCCCCTATCCGGTCGACACCGACGTGTTCGCCCCGGACGGACGCGAGCGCGCCGCGGGCGCCCCGGTGACCTTCTGCTCGGTCTTCGAGTGGACCTGGCGCAAGGGCTGGGACGTGCTTCTGCGGGCGTGGGCCCGGGAGTTCGACGGGTCCGAGGACGTGCGGCTGCGCCTGCTGACCTATCGCGGCGCGGGCGCCCTCGGCGACGGCGACATCGTGGACCAGGCGACGCGCTGCATCCGTGCCGCCGGCTCGGACCTCGACACCGTCGCCGACATCGAGTTGATCCTCGATCCGCTGAGCGAGGACGGGCTCATCGAGCTGTACCGCTCGGCGGACGCCTTCGTCCTGCCCACTCGCGGGGAGGGTGCAGGCATGCCGGTCATCGAGGCGATGGCCTGTGGGACGCCGGCCATCGCCACCGGCTGGGGCGGCCACGAGGAGCTGATGGACCCGGAGCTGTCGTTCCCCGTCGAGGTCGAGACACTCGTGGAGGCCGCGCCCGAGCTCGTGCTCGACAACCCGCTCTACCGGGGGCTGCGTCTCGCCGAGCCGGACGAGATGTCGCTGCGGCGGGCTCTGCGCTCCGTGGCCGAGGACCCTGCGGCGGCCCGGCGGCGGGCGGCCCGGGGGCGGACCGTGGTGGAGGAGAGGTTCTCGATCCCGTCGGCGGGGCGCGCCCTGGCCGACCGCGTGGACGCCCTGACGGCGCCGCCCCGCTCGAGGGTCGTCGCCTGAGCGCGCAGCCCGGCATCGTGTGGCGCGGGCCGCTCACCGACCCCAGCGGCTACGCGGCGGAGGGGCGGGCGTTCGTGAGGGGACTCGTCGAGGAGGGCGCGCGGCTGAGGGTCGATCCCGCCGTGTGGCACTACCGGGAGGCCGTCACGCCCGGCGAGCGCGAGCGGCTCGCGGACCTCATGGAGACCGAGCTCCCGTTCGTGGAGGCGAGCGTCCAGCACACCTTCGGGCGCCTGTTCGACCCGTATGTCCGCGGAGCCCTGCGGATCGGGCGGACGATGTTCGAGACCGATCGCATTCCGCGGGACTGGGTGGTGCGCTGTAACCAGATGGACGAGATCTGGGTGCCCAGCGCGGCGGGGGCCGAGGCCTTCGCCGGGGCCGGCGTCGACCCCGGGCGGATCGCGGTCATCCCGTCGCCGGTCGAGCTCGATCGACTCGATCCCGATGCCGAGCCGCTGGCTCTGCCCGACGCTCACGGCACCGTGTTCCTGGCGGCGTTCGACTGGACGCTCCGAAAGGGCTGGGACGTGCTGCTCGCGGCCTGGTGCGAGGCGTTCGACGCGGGCGACGACGTGACGCTGGTGCTGAAGGCCTGGTCGACCAGCCGCGGCCTGGACACCGCGGCCATCGCCGAGGAGCTCGTGGGCCACGTGAGGGCCCTCGGGCACGATCCGGCCCGCATCCCCGACATCGTGCTGTTCGACCGGCTGCTGCCCGAGCGGCGCATGTCCTCGCTCTACCGGGCCGCGGACGCCTACGTCGCCCCCAGTCGCGGCGAGGGATGGGGGAGACCCGCCGTCGAGGCCATGGCCGTCGGTCGCCCGGTGATCGCGACGGGATGGTCCGGGCCGAGCGCCTACCTCGATCCGGAGGTGGGGTGGCCGCTGGGCTACCGGCTGGTGGAGGTGTCCGACGCGGCCGCGTCGGAGGTGGCGGCCCTGTCGGGGCACCGCTGGGCCGAGCCCGACAAAGGCGACCTGGTCGAGGCGCTGCGGGCCGTGCACGACGACCCGGCCGAGGCGGCCCGTCGCGGTGAACGGGCGCGCGAGCGCGCGGCGTCGTTCGGCCATCGCCGGGTGGCCCGGGCTGTCCTGGAGCGGATCGCCGAGGCCACGCCGCGGCCGCGTCCGCGTCCCGGTCGTGACGCCGGTCCGCCCGTCGTCATCGAGGGGCCGATCCTGGCGAGCCACTCGCTGGCCGGGGTGAACCGCGAGCTCGCCCGCGCCCTCATCGCCCGCGGCGACCTCGACCTCGCCCTGGTTGACACGCAGGGTGTCGACCTCGACGTCGAGGACGAGCCGTCGCTGGCCCCGCTCGTGGAAGCGACCGAGCGCCTGCTGTCGCGTCCGCCGGTGCTGACGGTCCGCCACCGCTATCCGCCGAGCTTCGCTCCGCCCGCCTCCGGCCGGCTGGTGCTCGTTCTGCCCTGGGAGTTCGGGCCGGTCCCGTCCGGCTGGGTGGCCCAGATCGGCGAGGCGGCCGACGAGGTCTGGGTGCCGTCCCGCTGGGCGCGCGAGGGATATGTGGCCTCGGGGGTGCCCGACGAGAAGGTCGCCGTCGTCCCGAACGGCGTCGACCCCCGGCGCTTCCGACCGGGACTCGACCCGCTCCCGCTCGGTCGCGACGTGGCGCCCGGCTTTCGCTTCCTCTTCGTGGGGGGCTTCCTGTGGCGGAAGGGCATCGACACCCTGCTCGACGCCTACGAGCGGGCGTTCTCTCGCGCCGACGACGTGACGCTGATCCTCAAGGACTTCGGCGCCCTGGGCCCGTACGTGCCACAGCAGGCCGCTGCGCGCGTGGCCCGCATGGCCGAGGACCGCGCCGCGCCGCGCATCGCGCACTTCACGGGGACGCTGCCCGAGTCCGACATGCCCCGCCTGTACGCGGCGGCCGACTGCCTGGTGCACCCGTACCGGGGGGAGGGCTACGGACTCCCGATCGCGGAGGCGATGGCCTGCGGGCTGCCCGTGGTGATCCCGGACCTGGGAGCGGCCCGCGACTTCGCGGACGCCCAGACCGCGGAGCTGGTGCCCAGCCGGATCGTGCGCGGCGAGGCCGAGGTCGGCGGCCACCGGTTGGCCGGCCCCTCCGAGACCGTCGAGATCGACCCGGACGACCTGGCCCGAGCGATGCGGCGCCGCTTCGAGGATCGCGAGGAGGGCCGCGCGCTGGGCGCCGCGGCCTCGGCGGTCATCCGCGCCGACCACACCTGGGACGCGGCGGCCCGCGTCGCCCTCGCCCGGATCGCCCGATTGGCGGAGCCGATGCCCGCCCCCGCGCCGGCATGAGCCTCACCACCACCATCGTCATCCCGTGCTTCAACGCCCGGGAGTACACCGAGCTCTGCCTGGCGAGCATCGAGGCGCGCACTCCGGAGCCACACGACCTCGTGCTGGTCGACAACGGCTCCACGGACGGCACGGCCGAGTGGTTCGCCGCGAGCGGCGCGGGCACCCTCGTGCGCAACGATCTGAACCTCGGCTTCGCAACCGCCGTCAACCAGGGCATCGAGTTCTCGACCGGCGACGTCGTCGTGGTGCTGAACAACGACACGGTCGTCACCGAGGGCTGGCTGACCGCGCTCCAGGGCGCCTTGGAGCGCGACCCCGGCGTGGGTGTGACGGTGCCCGTCTCGAACATGGTCATCGACCCCCAGACGGTGGAGATCGACTACGAGCCCACGACGCTCGACGGGCTGGACGAGTTCGCCTCCTCCCGCTCTGCGCGCCTGGCGGGGCGGGGGCACGCCATGAGCCGCATCAGCGGGCTGTGCATGGCCATCCGGCGCGAGCTGCTCGCCCAGATCGGCGGTTTCGATCCGCGCTTCCGACTGGGCAACTTCGAAGACGACGACTTCGCACTCCGCGCGCGGTCGGCGGGGTGGAGGCTGTGGCTGTGCGAGGACGTCTTCATCCACCACTTCGGCCACCGGGCGTTCCTCCAGCTCGACGAGGACTACGACGCCCTGCTGCACGAGAACGCCTATCGCTTCTGCGCGAAGTGGGACCTGCCGCTGGACCGCGATCCGCGCGGGTGCGACCCGCCGCGGCCGTTCGACGCGGAGCGCGACCGGATTCCGCTCGACCTGCCGATGCGCGCGGGCGCCGAGGGCGGGCGCATGCCGCGGGCGGGGTCTCAAGTATCGGCGGCCCCTGCCGATTGAGGGGACGCCTCGGAGCCGACCCTGGGAGACGTCCATGGGCCTGACCATCACCCGCGAGACGGGCGGCGGCGAACAGCCCACCATCTCGCTGTGCATGATCGTGAAGGACGAGGAGGAGAACCTCGCCCGCTGCCTTCAGAGCGCCGAGCCGGCCGTCGACGAGATGATCGTCGTGGACACCGGCTCCACGGACCGTTCGGTCGAGATCGCCGAGAGCTTCGGGGCGAAGGTGCTGCACGAGCCGTGGCGGGGCGACTTCGCCGCGCCGCGCAACACCAGCGTCGACGCGGCCACCGGCGATTGGATCCTGTACCTGGACGCCGACGAGGAGCTGATCGACGGCGCGGCCCTGCGGGAGATCGTGCGGGACACGGAGCTCGAGGGCTTCTCGCTGCGGGAGGTCAACTTCATCGGTGACGACGTGGGGGTCGAGTTCGTTGTGAACTCGGCGTTCCGCCTGTTCCGCAACCGGCCCGAGTACCGCTTCGACGGTGCCCTGCACGAGCAGATCATGGGCAAGGTCGACCCCGAGGGAGGGGTCACGACCGCGTTCTGCGGCATCGAGATCCACCACTACGGCTACCTCGACCCCACGTCCGAGGCGCGGAACAAGACCGAGCGCAACATGGAGATCGTGCTCGAGGAGGTGCGGCGCAAGCCGGACGACTCGTTCACGCTCTTCAACGCCGGGGTCGAGCACCAGCGCGTGGGCCGCACCGAAGAGGCCCTGGAGTACTTCCAGCGCGCCTTCGCCACCCTGCCCTCGCTGCGGGCCTACTACGCGTCGCTGCTGGTCCGCAACATCGTCGCCACGCTGAACACGCTCGAGCGGTACGACGAGGCGCTCGACGTGCTGGCCGACGCGCTCCAGGCCTACCCCGACTTCACCGACATGCACTACCTGCAGGGGCAGGTCCACGCATCGCGTCGCGAGTACCGGGCCGCCATCCGGAGCTTCCGTCGGGCCATCGATCTGGGCGACCACCGGGGCGACCGCTACCTGGCCCAGTCGGGCATGGGCTCGTTCTACTCCTGGCACGCGCTCGGGGCGCTCCATCACATGATGGGCGACGCCAACGAGGCCGTGCGCTGCTTCAAGACCGCCGTCACCTCCGCGCCCGGCTACTACGCGGCGCCGCTGTCGGCGCTGACCCAGCTGCTGCTCGAATCGGACGGGCCGGATGAGGTCCTGCCCTACGTGACGGGGCTCATCGACGACCGCCGCCGCGCCGACTCGCTGCGCCTCATCTCCGGCGTCTTCCTGCGCCAGGGGCACCCCGAGCACGCTCTCCGGCTGGTGGACGAGGCCCGGGGGCTGAGCCCCGAGGACGCGGGCGTCCGCATCGCCGCCGCCGATTGCCACATCCACGGCGGCGACCTGGACGCGGCGCGCGACGAGCTGGGCGCCGTTCCGGCCACGAGCGAGCTTTACCCCATGGCCTGCTCGAAGGGGGTCCTGGTGGGCATCCTGGCGGGCGAGCCGGGCGAGGCCGCCGAGGCGGCCGACCGTTTGAGTCACCTCTCGGGCGGCCTCTACACGTTCGTCTACCGAGCCGCGTCGTCGCGCGGGATCGACGATGCGCCTCCGACCCCTCCCGACGACCTGGACCGGGACGCCGCGCTCGACATCGTGTTCGAGCTGGCCGGCACGCTGCTCGATCTCGACCGCCTCGACGACTTCAATCCGCTGATCGGGCTCATGTACGCGCTGGCGGCGTCCCCCAACGACGTCAACGAGCGTCTCGGGCTGCTGCTGGCTCACAACGACTTCCCCGACCCCGCGGCCGATCGTCTGCTGGCCGCCGTGGAGGCCGAGGTGGCCGGGCCGGACGCGCTGGCGGCGCTGGGTCACATCTGCGCGAGCAAGGATCTGCCCGAGGACGCCGAGGTGTTCCTGCGCGCGGCGCTGGAGGCCGACGACCAGAGCATGGCGCGCTACCTGGCCCTGACCACCCACATCGCCACGCAGGGTCGCTACGACGACGCGCGCGAAGTGGTGCGGGCCGGGCTCGCCGTCTGGCCGCACAGCACCGTGCTGCGCGAACTGCGGGACTCGTTCGGCATGCTCGCCCAATCCCCGTCCCTGAACTGACGGCGCGCCCGTGAGCGGCGAGACGCCGTCCGCCTGCTACCTCGTCCCCGGCACCGGGCTGTGGGGCGGCATCAAGATCGCCTTCGAGCAGGCCGAGCAGCTCGCGCTGCGCGGCTGGGAGGTCACAGTCGCCTCGCCGGGCGGTCCACCCGAGTGGTACGACCTGGAGGTCCCGTTCCTGACGGTGTCCGACTTCTCGGGTCGCCGCCTGCCCCGCGCCGACCTGTACGTGGGGACCTTCTTCACCACGGTGCCGGCCGCCCACGACACCGGCCTCGGCATCGGAGCGCACCTGGTGCAGGGCTATGAGGGGCACTATCCGGACCTGGCCGACCATCGCGAGGCCATCGAGTTCGCGTACTCGCTGACCACCGTGAAGGTCGCGGTCAGCCCGCACCTGGCCGAGCTGGTGGAGCGCCGCCACGGCCAGGGCGCCTACCTGGTGCGCAACGGCATCGACACCTCGCGCTTCCACCCCGAGGGGCGCGCCGCGCCGCGCGATCGTCTGCGCGTGGGCGTCGTGGGTCCGTTCGAGGTCGCCTGGAAGGGCGTCGCCACGAGCCTCGACGGCTTGGCGCGGTTGCGCGAGGACGGGCACGACTTCGAGGTCGTCCGCGTGTCGCAGTCGGCGCGCACGGACGACGAGGCCCGTCTGCTCGACGTCGAGGAGTACCACCACGCCATCCCCCCCGACGCCGTGGCGGAGGTCCTGCGGTCGCTGGACATCGTCGTCTCGGCCTCGACCGAGGTGGAGGGCTTCGGCCTGCCCGCGATGGAGGCCATGGCCTGCGGGTGCGCCTGCGTCCTGTCCGACATCCCGGCGTACCGCGACTTCGGGAGCGCCGCAGACCACGACGGTGTCTACGCCCGCATCGCCCCGATGCGCAGCGGCCACGAGGTCGCCGACGCGGTGCGGCCGCTCCTGGGCGACGACTACGCCCGCGCGGAGCTGTCGGCCGGTGGGGTGGAGCTGGGGCGCAGGTACGGGTGGGACCGCGTCGGCCCGGAGCTCGATCGCACGCTGCGGCGGCTCATCGCCGAGGAGCGTGAGCGGTGGGAGACGCGCGACGAGCGAATGGTGCCGGGAGAGAACGACGCCCTCACGGAGTCGATGCACCGCCAGCGCTACACCCTGGCCGACGGTCACGCCTCCGGCCGACGGGTTCTGGACGTGGGGTGCGGCGTGGGGTACGGGTCGCGTGGCCTGGTGGCCGCCGGCGCCACGGAGGTGACGGCGCTCGACCGCTCCACGGCAGCGCTGCGGCACGCCCGCGACCGCTACGACCATCCCGCCATCCGCTGGGTCCAGGCCGACCTTCTGTCGTGGGACTGGCCCCGGCAGGCCTTCGACCTGGCCGTCTTCTTCGAGGTCTTCGAGCACGTCGACGTTCCCATGGACATCGTGGCCGGCATCGCGCGCAGCCTCGACGTGGGGGGCACGGCCCTGATCTCCACGCCGAACCGGGCCTTCTACTCGCCGGGCCGCGAGCCGGACTACGTGCATCACATCCGCGAGTACGAGCTGCGCGAGCTGACCGCTCTGCTGGGCGGCTACTTCGACGCGGTCGAGGTGGTGGGGCAGCGGCTCGCCGCGGGCACCCTGACCATCGGCCCGGTCGACGCCGAGCACGACATGGCGTTCATCGCCACCTGCTCCGGACCGCGCCCCCGGCCGTTCGCCTCGCGGTCGGTCGTCGTGGCCGCGCCCGCGTGGGGCGCCGGCGACGCGGACTGGGCCGGCATCGTCCGCGCCTGGCCCGAGGCCTTCCGCCCGGACGACCCGGTCGAGCTCCGCCTGCTGGCCGCCTCGCCCGACCGGGCGGCCGGTCTGGCGGGCTCGGCGCTGGCGGAGGCGGGGCACGACCCCGATCGCGTCGCCGACATCTCGAT
>JARFPS010000026.1 GCA_029288175.1 Miltoncostaea sp.
GCCTCGACGATCGGGCGGGCCTCCAGCCGCACGGCGCGCATCAGCACGGCCTGCTCCTCGTACGGCATGCCCTCGTCGGCAAGACGGCGGATCTCGGACGCGACCGCCAGGGCCTCGCCGGCCGGGTCGGGCGCGGACCACAGGCGGGGCGGCGGCCCGTCCGACCCATCCGCCGCCCGCAGCTCCTTGGGGTCGCGATCGGGCAGTGGCGCGACCACGGCCCCCGAGGCGTCGAGGATGCGCTGGAGCGAGCGGAAGTTGATGACCAGACGGGCCTCGGCGCAGGCCGGGTAGCGATGACGGAAGTCCGCGATGTTCTTGGTGCTGGCGCCCCGGAAGCGGTAGATGCCCTGGTCGTCGTCGCCCACCACGACGACGCTCTCGGCCCGGTCCGAGACCTCGTAGAGCAGCTGGGCCTGCGCGTAGTTGGTGTCCTGGAACTCGTCGACCAGAACGTGGCGCGTGCCCTCGCAGGCGGCCGCGTGGGCCGCGGGCTCGGAGCGCAGCAGCTCGATGGCCCGTGCCAGCGAGCCGCCGAAGTCCTCAAGACCCGCCTCTTCGAGCCAGCGATCGTGGGCCGCGAACGCGGTCGCGAACTCGAGCTCGCGCTCGGCCCGCGTACGGTCGGCGGGACGGCCCGCGTTGTCCACGCGGTCGCGCGCCCAGGCGAGCACCCGATCGGCGGGCACCAGATTGTCCCGGAAGCGGTCGATCCGGCCGATGAGCCGCTCCACCACCGAGGCGGGGTCGCCGCGCATGTCGTAGTGGCGCAGGTCGAGCTCGGCCAGGCGGTCGAGCAGCATCAGCGCCCGCTCCTCCTCGCCGATGATGTCGCGCGGGGCGAGCACGCCCGCCTCGACCCCGTGGGCCCGGACCAGGTCCCGCGCCCAGGCGTGGAAGGTCATCACGCGCAGCGTCTCGTGGCTGCGACCGAGAAGGCTCTCGGCCCGCCCGCCCAGCTCGGCGGCGGCCTTCTGGGTGAAGGTGAGCGCCAGCACCTCCGCTGGCGCGGCGCCCTGGTCGACCAGCCAGGCCAGCCGCCGACTGAGGACCGTGGTCTTGCCGGCGCCGGCGCCCGCCACGACGACCATCGGCCCGCCCGCATGGGCGACCGCGTCGCGCTGGGCCGTCGTCAGTCCGTCAAGCAAGGGACAATTGATCCTAGGAAGTTTCGCGGACGCCCGACCGTCCCCTGGGGTCGCTACGATCCCGCGCGGTGGCCGACGTCCGACCCTTCCGCGCGCACGTCTACGACCCCGATGTCGCGGGGCCGATGGGCGACCTGGTGGCACCGCCCTACGACGTCATCGACGACGCCGAGCGCGCTGAGCTGCTGGGGCGGAGCCCGCACAACTCCTGCCACCTGATCCTGCCCGAGGTCGCCTACGAGGAGGTGCGCGGCCTCATCGACTCGTGGCTGTCGTCCGGCGCGCTGACCACGCCCGACGCGCCGATCATGGTCGCCTGGACGCAGACGTTCGCCCTCGCCGACGGCGCGGAGCGCGAGCGACGCACCATCGTGGCGGCCGTGAGGGTGGAGCCGTACGAGCGGCGCGTGGTGCGGCCCCACGAGCGCACCCACGCCGGTCCGAAGGAAGACCGCCTGCGCCTGACGCGCGCGGTGCGCACCAACCTGTCGCCCGTGTTCGGTCTCTACCCCGACGCGGCCGGCGCGGCGTGGAGCGCGGCCGGCGTGCAGGGGCCGCCCGACGCCGAGTTGAGCGACCGCGACGGCACGGTGCACCGGCTGTGGACGATCACCGACCCCACCGCGCACGATGCGGTGGCCGCGGCTCTGCGCGACGCGTGGATCCTCATCGCCGACGGACACCACCGCTACGAGACCGCGCTCGCGTATCGGGACGAGCGGCGCGCCGCCGACGGCGAGGGGTCCGAGCAGCCGTACGACCGGGTCATGATGGGCCTCACGGCGCTCGACGACCCGGGCCTGGTCGTGCTGCCCACGCACCGTCTGCTGTCTCGCTGGCCCGAGTCCGTCGAGGGCCTGACGAGCGAGCCGGCGGCGGACCTCGACGCCATGCTGGCCGCGCTCGACGGGGCGCCCGCCGACGCACCCGCCTTCGGGCTCATCACCTCCGGCGGGTACGCCCTGCTGACGGGCGCGCCGGACGCCGGTGCGACGCCCGCGCAGCGGCTGGACGTCGCCGTGCTGGAGCGCCGCGTGCTGGTGCCCGGCCTGGGCGCGGACCAGGCCAAGCTCGCCCACGACGGCTTGCTGAGCTATACCAAGGACACCGCCGATGCCGCCGATCGGGTGGCGCGGGGTGAGGTGGCCGCAGCGGTCATCATGCGCCCCATCCCCAAGCCCGAGGTGGCGGCCGTGTCGGACGCGGCGGAGACCATGCCTCAGAAGTCGACCTACTTCTTTCCCAAGCTCCTCACGGGCGTCGCCTTCAAGCCGCTTGATGGCTGAGCGACCCGCCCCGCGCCTGAGCGCAGACGGGGTCGCCTGGCTGCGGGCGCTCGATGCGGCCTGCGATGCGATCGAGTGCGAGATCGCGCCGATGAGCAGCGCCGAGCGTCGCCGGCCGGTCGGGGCGGGCGCCGGGGGCGACGTCACCGTCTGGGTGGACGCCCTGGCCGAGCGGACGGTCCTGTCGGCGATCGAGCCGCTGATGGCCGCCCGCGGTGGAGCCCTGCTCATCGCGGAGGAGGGCGGTCACCGGCAGGTGGGGGGCCCGGATGCCCGCACCACGGTCGTGGTCGACCCCATCGACGGGAGCCTCAACGCGAAGCGGGCGCTTCCCATCTTCTCGACGGCCGTGGCGGTCGCCGACGGGCCCACCATGGCCGACGTGTGGTTCGGGTACGTCCGCGACCACGGCTCGGGCGCGACCCACGTCGCCGAGCGCGGTCGCGGCGCATGGCGCGACGGGCGCCCGCTGGCGGTCCGCCCGGAGGCGGCCACCCTGGTGGTGGCCTTCGAAGGCGCCTCGCCCGCCCGCCTGGCCGCCGCGTGTGCTCCCCTGGAGGGCCAGGTGCACCGGGTGCGCGCCATGGGCTCGCTTGCGCTGTCGCTCTGCGCGGTCGCCACCGGGGCGTGCGATGCGATGGCCGGGCTCACGCGGGCGCGCTCGGTCGACACCGCCGGCGCCCAGCTCATCTGTCGCGAGGCCGGGGCGCTCGTCGGTATGCCCGATACGACCGACCTGGCGTCCGTCCCGCTGGACCTCGAGGCGCGGCACCCGGTCGTCGCCGGCAACAACGCCGACGCCGTGGACCTGCTGGAGCGCTCGCGCACGGCCGCGGGCGAGGTGGCGGCCGCCCGCTGATCGTCCGTGGACGCGGGCGCGCGGGCGCGTCGCCACTACAATCGGACGCCGTGGGGATCTTTCGCAATCGCGGTCTGACCGACGAGCAGAAGCGCCGCATCCCGCCAGGCCAGCACCACGTGAGCGATTTCCCGGTGCTGCACGTGGGCGAGGTGCCCTACACCGAGGTGCCCCCGGGCTGGGACCTTCGCGTCTACGGGCGCGTCGCCTCGCCGCTGCGGCTCGACCACGCCGAGCTGCGGGCGCTGCCCAGCGCCGGCGTGGTGTGCGACATCCACTGCGTCACCTCGTGGAGCAAGCTCGACACCCGCTGGGAGGGGGTGCCGATGTCATGGGTTCTCGAGGCGGTGCAGCCGCAGCCCACCGCCACGCACGTCATCGCCCACGCCGAGGAGGGCTTCACGGCCAACGTGCCCGTCGAGGCGCTTCACGACCCGAACGCCATGCTGGCCTATCGCTACGACGGGGCCGAGCTCGCGCCCGAGCACGGCGGTCCGTTGCGCCTCCTGCTTCCCCGTCTGTACCTGTGGAAGAGCGCCAAGTGGCTCCGGGCGCTGGAGTTCGTGGACGCCGACGCGCCGGGCTACTGGGAGCGGCTCGGGTACTCCAACACCGCCGACCCCTGGAAGGAGGAGCGCTACGCCTTCTGAGCCGACACCCGATCCGCCGCGCGAGCCGCTGCCCGACTGGGTGCAGCAGGAGACCGCCGAATGGGACCGCATCGAGCGTCTGACGCGCCGGGTGGGGCGGTTCATCCCCGCGTTCCTCGTCGCGTGGTTCCTGGTGCTGCTGGTGCTGGGAGCGGTGCTGGGTGTCTCGGCCCCGGTGTTCGTGCTCGGCACCGCGCTGGCGGGGCTCCTCGCCTGGCGCATCGAGCGGCGGTGGACGGCGCACCGCGACCGCGATTCCGGGGCCTCCGCGGCGGGCCCCGACCGCCCGCGCAAGCAGTTGGGACCGATTCCGGCGCTGGCGATCGGAGCGGGCGTCATGCTCCTGATCGTCTACGTGATCTGGGTCGCGGCCACGGCGAGCTGACGATCCCGGGCACCCGGGCGCCGAAGCGCGCA
>JARFPS010000036.1 GCA_029288175.1 Miltoncostaea sp.
TTCGCGAGGACCTGCGCGGCCTCTCGCTGCGCGCCTGACGCGCCGGCGCCCGAAGCCGCAGAATCACCGCCGCGGCCGAGCGCGGCTTGACGTGCGCACGGGGGCGGTGGGAGCGTCGCGGAGGCGCCCTCCACGGAGGAAAGATGTCCGGGCTGTCCACGGTGATACGCGACTACCGCCGTGCGGCGCGGGCAGCGGCCGCGGCGGATCGGCGCCCGCGACGGCAGTGGCGTCGGGTCCGAGCCGAGGGTGAGGCCGACCGCTACGGCCGCCTCATCGAGCAGGAGGACTGGGCGGCCCTGAGGGAGGCGGGCGTCGCCGAGCGGGGCGCCCGCCGCAACGACATGGCGGAGATGGTGCGACGCCAGGACCGACTGGCCCGCCTCGCGTTGGCGATCGACGAGGCCGCCGGGGCCGCCCGCGCGTTCCGCTCCGACGCCCGCAATGCGCCGGAGCCCCCCGTCCCGCTGTCGGACGAGCTTCGCGCGGCCCTTCGGGGCGCGGGCGGGGACCCCGACGCGATCGAGGCCCGGCTCACCGAGGATCGCGAGTCACCGAGAGGGATCGACCGCGACATGCGCCGGACGCTCGCGGGAATGATCGACGACGTCGACGCCGCGCATGCGACCGCCCTGGCGGCCTACGCGGGGGCCCGACTCGCCGAGATGGTGGCGGCGTCGGCGCTGGCGACGGCACCGACTCCGGCCGACGAGATCGAGGAACTCGTCGCGGACGGCTGGCGCGAGACCCGGAGCGCCCTCCGCGACGAGCGCCCCCGCAGCGTGGTATGGGCCGCCGCCGCGTCCCTCGCGCGGACGGCCGAGCGACACCTGATCGCGGCGGCCGAGAACGCCTCGGACGGCTCCATCGACTCGGCCGATCGCGCTCGCGCGACGCTGAGGGCGGCCGTCGCCGGTCGGCACCTCGCCATGCTGGCCCGCTGGCCGGAGAGCGTCAGCGACCTCGACGACTGGCGCGAGGCGGCCGGCGGCTCGTGGCGCTCGGCGTACCGGTGGCCCGCGAAGCGGGCGATCGGCCCGCTGCTGCGGAATCCGGCCGCGCGCCACGGCGAGGACCTGGTCATCGAGGGCGTCGTCGGCGCAGTCGACGTGGACCACGTCCGGGGAAAGCCCGTCTCGTGGGTCACGCTGTCCGACGGCGACCACGAGGCCGTCGCCGTGATCGAGTACATCAAGGTGGACTCGACCGGGTTGGTGCCGGGCACCCCCGCTCGCCTGGCGGGCACATGGAGGAAGGAACGCGGCGTCGGCGGTGACGGACCCGGTCTTGCGATCGATCGCATCGCCTACGCGGACCTCGCTCAGGAGAGCTTCGCGGACTTCGTCAACTGGCAGATCAGAACGTCCTATGAACCCGTGTCGCACGGCATCGCCGCGGGCTTCGGCTGGAAGGCCGGCGCGGACGGTGCGGGCAATCAGCTGCGGTACCGGACCTGGCGGGCCCGCCCGCCGCGCCGCTAGACGAGAGGGGACGTCGTGGCCACCGACTGCAGCGCGTACGCCGCCGAGTACGCCAAGGCGAAGCGACTGGAGAGTGTCGCCTACAACAACCGCGTGGCGGCAGACCTCCGCGTGGAGGCGGCCGAGGGCACGATGGTCGACTACCGCGACGCACAGGCGGCCGTCATCGGGTGCTACATGCTCACCACCGTCGCCCTGCTCACGACGGCGGGGACGTTCGGCGCTTCCACCCCCGTGGCGGTGGCCACGGTCGCGGCCACCGCGGCCGCGACCGGACTGCTCGCCTCCATGGAGGCGGCTCACGACGCGGCCGAACGGAACCTGCCGGCGCTCCGGGCCGATGTCGCGGCCAAGGAGGCCGCCGAGGACGACGCCGTCGCGAACCTGGACGCCGCCGAGGACGCGCTCCACGACTGCCAGAAGCAGTCGCGCGCCGAGAGCCGGGGACGACCGGCGCCCCGGCCGCCCAAGCCCGTCGCCCGGCTCAGAGAGCAGCGTGAGAGCGCGGAGCGAGCGGTCCAGGAATCGCAGCGGAACGACCCGGACGTGGAGCGGCGCGCCCGCGAGGTCGAAGAGAAGCGACGACAGATGAACGAGGACCACGACAAGCTCGATGAGGCGATGGAGGAGTTGCAGCGGGAACTCGACAAGGTGCAGGACGATGACGTCCCGCCGGACGAGTGGATCCCCGACGATCCCGTGAGCGCTCCGCCCGTCAGCTAGTGGCGACCGCCCGCTTCGTCGCCAATCTCCGCCCGCAGACGGTCGAGATCTTCGATGCCGCCGGCTACCGGCCAGAGGGCTGGCTGCTGTCGAGCCACCGGCTGAACCGCCGCACCGCGGCGCTGGCCGAGTGGGCGCGGGAGAAGGGCTACGACCTGTTCGCCGACAACGGCGCCAAGGACGACATCGAGCAGGTGATCGACCTGCATCGCGCGGCCCAGGAGCCGCTGCGCCACCGGATACGCGACCTGCGCCGCTCGCTGGGGCGGGACCGCCGCATCCCGTGGCCGCGCGAGGTGCCCGCCGGGCTGAGGCGGGACGCGCGGCGCGCGGCGCGAGACGTGGTGTCGGAGGTCGAGCGTGTGCTGGACGCTCGACCTCCCGCCCGCATCCTCGACGAACAGCTCTCGATGGACCCGACCCACCTGATCGCCCCGGAGGACATCACGAACGCCTGCCTGATCGGATTGGGACTCGAGCGCGAGATCACAGGCTGGACGACGGCCGACTACCGGGCCCGCGCCCGGATCACGGTCGATCGCTGGGAGGCCGCCCGGAGCGACCCCCGCTGCCGAGACGTCCGCGTGTACGCGACGCTCGGAGCCCCCGACTACAATGCCGCCCGCTCAGTCGCCGCCATGTTCGCCCGGGCCGGGATCGACCGCGTCGCCTTCGGCTTCGCGGGGGTCAACCTCGATGCGACGGCACTCGACGTGTTCTGGTGCGGCAATCGCCGGGCGCTGGCCGTTCCGGCCCCGCGACGACACGTCCGGACGGCCGAGGTGCTGTTCGGCATCCGCGACGGATACCGCGACGAGCGGCGCAGGCTGCGGGGCTTCCACGCACTGGGCCTGGGATCCCGCGCGCAGCTCACCGTGCTCGCGGCGAGCATGGACTGGTACACCGACATCAGCGTCGACGCGATGAGCGCCGTGTACGACGCCGTGCGCGACCGGACGCTCTACTCCTCGAGGGGCTGGGGCGATCGCATCGGCGTACTGGAGGGTGCGCAGTCGGTGCTGGCGGGCTCGGACCCCGGGCTGCGCTCCACGTTCCTGCGCCGCCTCCGTCGCTCTCACGGCCACTCGCCCGGCGACGCCCGCGCGTGGTGGGAATCGGTCCAACGGCGCGATCCGACCCTCGCGGATCTCGCGCCCGCCGAGCCGCTCGGCACGGCCCTTCCGGTGTTCGCCACCGCGCGCGGCGGCTCGGACGCCGAGCAGTCGCGTGCCAGAACCGGCCACAACCATGCGGTGGTCGACGACCTCATGGGCGCGATCCCCTCGTCGCGACGTGCTGACTGGGGACGTGAGGCGATCGCCACGGTGGCCGACCAGCGAACGGGACCGACCCGCCGCGGCCTGCTCGCCGCCGGCCAGATCGCGACCACCGCGGGGGAGTGAGCGCGTTCGCGTGACAGCACGTTCCGCGTGGGCGCGGCCCTTGCGCCGGTGGGCCCGGTGCCGGCCGTGCCGCTCATCCGGCGCCGCCCACCCGTCGACCCCTCCGGCCGATTCCGCCCCGGGGCGGACGCGCGCTCAGCCGCGTGTGCGGTAGAGACGCACCGTCAGCGGCGCGAAGACCAGGGTGAGCCCGGCGGTGACGGCCAGCGAGATTAGGATCTCGGTGGTGGGGGCATCGCCCGCCATGAGCCCGCGCGAGGCCGTGGCCAGGATGGACACCGGGTTGATCTCGACAAAGGCCTTGAGCACCGGGGGCAGCGTGTCCACCTCGACGAACACGTTGCTCAGAAAGGTGATCGGAAAGAGCGCCATGAAGCCCGCGTTCATCACCGCGCTGGGGGTCCGAAGCAACAGGCCCACGGTCATGAAGACCCACGACAAGCCGAACGCGAAGAGGATCACGAGCCCCAGCGCGGCGGCGACGCCCTCGACGCCGCCGTCGGGCCGGAAGCCCAGGACGAGGCCGACGACGATGATCACGACGCCCGCGATGAAGTAGCGGACCGTGTCGCCGAGCACCGAGCCCACCAGCGGGGCGGACCGCGCGATGGGAAGCGAGCGGAAGCGGTCCACGACCCCCTTCGTGAGATCCGTGTTGAGCGCCACGCCGGAATAGACGGTCGTGAACAGCACCGACATCACCAGCACCCCCGGCACCAGGAAGTCGCGATACTCACCGGTCGATCCGGCCACCGCCCCGCCCAGCAGGTAGGTGAACATCACCACGAACAGGACGGGCGTGATGGTGACGTCGAGCAACTGCTCGGGCACGTGGCGGATCTTCAGCATGCCC
Source organism: Miltoncostaea sp. (assembly GCA_029288175.1). Taxonomy (GTDB): domain Bacteria; phylum Actinomycetota; class Thermoleophilia; order Miltoncostaeales; family Miltoncostaeaceae; genus JARFPS01. The sequence continues at coordinate 4,461 of JARFPS010000036.1, forward strand.
CGCCAGGCGAAGGTGAGCGACGCCGACACCGGGTTGGGTCGCCGCGGTCGCTCCGTGCGCGACAGGCCGGCCACCAGCGTGGGGTCCACCACGTCCGCGCCCTCGGCCGGCGGTGGACTCTGGGCGGACTCGGTGCTCATGCGGCGGTCCCGGCGCGATCTTCGCCGTCGTCGGCCGGCCCCTCGTCGGCCGGTCGCCCGGTGAGGGCGAGGAACACCTCGTCCAGGCTGGGCTGGCCCAGCGCGAAGTCGGCGATCTGGACGCCCGCCGCCGACAGCGCCGACAGGGCCTCGGTCGCCCGGTCCGGATCGTCGCAACTGACGGCCAGCGACGCCGGGTCGGCGTCGAGATGCGGCTCGGCCAGCACCCGCTCGACGATCTCGGCCGCGCGCGGGCGCTGGTCGGGATCGATGAGCCGCACCCGCAGGGCGCCGGCCCCCACCGACGCCTTCAGGCGTCCGGGGGTCCCCTCGGCGATGACCCGACCCCGGTCGATGACGGCGATGCGATCGGCGAGCTGGTCGGCCTCGTCCAGGTCCTGCGTGCAGAGCAGGATGGTGGAGCCGCCCGTCCTGAGCGATCGCACGATGTCCCACACCTGGTTGCGCGACCGCGGGTCCAGGCCGGTGGTGGGCTCGTCGAGGAACATCAGCTCCGGCGTCACCACGATGCTGGCCGCCAGATCGAGTCGCCGGCGCATGCCGCCCGAGTAGTTCTTCGCCAGTCGCCCCGCGGCCTCGGTCAGCCCGAAGGCCTCCAGCAGCTCGTCGGCCCGCTCGCGGGCGCGCTTGCGGCTCAGGCCGAGGAGCCGGGCGATGAGGACGAGGTTCTCGCGGCCGGCCAGATCCTCGTCGACCGACGCGAGCTGGCCGGTCAGGCTGATGAGGCCCCGCACCGTGTCGGCCTCGCCGACCACATCGTGGCCGAACACCCGCGCCGACCCGGCATCCGGCCGGATGAGCGTTGCCAGCACGCGGATGGTGGTCGTCTTGCCCGCGCCGTTGGGGCCCAGCACCCCGTACACCGATCCGCCGGGCACGCGCAGGTCGACGCCGTCCACCGCCCGGGTGCGACCGAAGGTCTTCACGAGGCCGTCGACCTCGATTGCGGGGTCCGCGCCGGTCACCGGGCGCAGGCTAGTGGACCGACCCACGGGGGCATGCCGCAGGCCGGTTAGGATCTCGGGCCATGGCGCCGGAATCGACCATCACCGCTCCCGCCGCGCGGCGCGCGGCCCGCTGGGCCGTCGCGGCGATCGCCGTCGCGGCCGGCCTGATCCTTGCGGGATGCTCGGTGGAGGTGGGCACCGGCAACGATCTCGACACCGGGGACGTCGAGAGCGCGATCGCCGACGGATACCGCGCCGACGGGAATGTCGAGGTCGACGTCTCGTGCCCCGACGACGTGGAGGCGGAGGAGGGCGGAACCTTCGAATGCACGGTCACCGGGCCGACCGGCGCGACCGCCGACATCGAGGTGCGCCAGACCGACGACGAGGGCAACGTGCGCTGGAACGTGGTGCCGGTGGGCCTCAACGCCGCCGCGCTGGAGGCACAGATCGCGGCCGAGTTTCAGCGGCAGCGGAACGTGACGGTCAGCGTCGACTGCCCGAGCGCCATCGCCGCCGAGGAGGGCAACGTGTTCTCGTGCACCGTCACGGCCCCCAACGGCGACGAGGCCGAGGCCGAGGTCACCCAAGAGGACGACGAGGGCAACGTCCGCTGGAGGATCGTCTAAGCCGAGGGAGCCGCCGCCCCGCGGCGGGTGACCCGGCACGGCCCCCGGTTGCGCGCGGCGATGCGTCCGTCGTCGGCGATCCACGCCGCCCGGGGCCCGAAGTCGAGCTGGGACAGCCGCCGCACCCTCCGGATGGCCGCGCCCCCCGGCGCCGGACGCCCCGGCGGGACCAGGCGCACGGGCGCGATGCGGGCATCGACCAGGCACCCGCGCCGATCGAGGGTGGCGCGCAGCACGGCGCTCGTCCCGTTGGGCCCCCTCAGGTTGAAGGCGCGGTAGCCGACGAAGTTGCCCAGGCTGTAGGCGATGAGGCGCCCCCGGCGGAACTCCATGCCGCGCAGCACGTGCGGGCCGTGGCCCACCACCAGGTCGGCCCCCGCGTCGACGACCACCCGCCCGAAGCGGCGCAGGTTTCCGCGGTCGCCACCCAGGAAGGTCTCGGTGCCCCAGGGGGTCCGCTGGGCGGAGGCGCCCTCGGCCCCGCCGTGGAAGGTCACCACGACGATGTCGGCGCGCCGCGCGGCGCGCGCGACCAGTGTCCTGGCCCGCGGCAGGTCCTGCACCCGGTTGCCGCCGCGATCCGCCGCGAAGCCCACCACGGCGACCAGCAGGCCGTTGCGCGGAAGCCAGGCGATCTGGCCGGGCGCGCCGGTCGACGGAAGGCCGACGCGGCGAAGCTCCCGCTGCGTGTCGCGGAATCCCGCCGCCCCCGCGTCGTAGGAGTGGTTGTTGGCGACGTTGACCGCGTCGAACCCGGCCCGCTTCACGATCGCGCCGTAGGCCGGGGGCATCCGGAAGACGAAGCAGCCCCCACCCGGACGGCACTTGGTGCCCGGGCGCGTGGTCAGCGCGCCCTCCAGGTTGCCGACGGTGACCTCGGCGTCGAGCGCGCGCCGCACCGCGGCGAACGTGCCACGCCCGCCGTCGGCGGGGATGCCGTAGTCGTAGGCCCCCGGCATGATGTCGCCGACCAGCGCCAGCGATACCGTCGGGTCGTCGGCGGGGGCGGCGTGCGCGGCCGCGCCCGAGCCGCAGAGGGCCGCCATCCCGAGCACCGGTGCGACGACCCGACGCATGGCGGGACAGTACGCTCAGGCCCGGACCATGCCCGAGGGTCAGGTCAGCCACCGGAACGCGATCACGCTGCAGGCCGCGCTGGCCGGGCGCGACCTGGTGCGCGTGCACGTGCCGGACCCCCGGCTGGCCCCGCAGCGCATCGATGAGCGCCTGAGCGGCGATTCCGTGTCGTCGGCCGAGGCCCGCGGCAAGCACCACCTGCTGCGATTCGACAGCGGGCGGACGCTCCACTCGCACCTGCTGATGTCCGGGCGGTGGGTCGTGCGCGCCGGACACGAGCCGCCGTGGACCGGCGGGCTGACGCTGGCGCTGTTCACCGGGCGCCACGTGGCGGCCCTCTACCAGTGCCGGGAGGTCGCCCTGATCGAGCCGGGTCAGCAGCTTCCCAGGTGGGTGACGACCACCGGCCCGGACCTGATCCCCGCCGATGACCCCGCCGGCGTCACCGCGGCGCGACTGGCGCGGGTGGCGCCCACCCGCGAGGTCGGCGAGGTGCTGATGGACCAGCGGGTGGTGTCGGGCATCGGCAACGTCTACAAGAGCGAGACCTGCTTCCTGGCCGGGGTCGATCCGTGGCGCGCGGTGGGCTCGCTGACCGAGAGCGAGGCGGCCGACCTGGGGCGCGTCGCCGCCGAGCTGCTGCGCGAAGGGGTGCGACAGCGCGGCGGGATCCGCACCTATGCCCCGCCGGGGGGCCGGGCCTTCGGGCGGGGCACGAAGTGGGTCTACGGGCGGCGTGGCAAGCCCTGCCGACGGTGCGGAACGGGCATCCGCTCGCGCGGGCAGGGCGACGCCAACCGCACCACGTACTGGTGCCCCGCCTGTCAGGCCTGACGCCGGGACCTGCCCGTACGGGTGGTGCGGCATCACCCGAAAGAGGTACCTCCGTCTGTCCTCACGGGGGGCTGTGAAACGCCCGGACGCCACCATTCTGAATCCCGGAGGCACCTCCGCCCTACATGGGGCACAGGGACCATGCGTCTGGGCACGGTGCATCGGACCCCAGCGCCGCTCCCATCAAGGTCGAGCGGCCGGAGGAGCCTCCCACGAACCTCACGACACCCCCGCGGCCCGCTATGAATGTCGGCATGCACGTCGGTTTCATCGGTCCCGGCCTGATGGGCTCGCGGATGATCCGCAATCTCGCGGCCGCGGGACACGAGGTGACGGTGTACGCGCGCACGGCGGCCTCGGCCGAGGGACTGCCGGCCACCCCGGCACCCGACGTGGCATCGGCCGTCAGCGGCGCCGACATCGCCTGCATATCGGTGACCGACTCCGACGACGTGCGCGCGGTGATGGCCGCCATCGTCGCCGCCCCGGCGGCGCCGCCCGTGGTGGTCGACACCAGCACCATCGCCCCGGCGGTGGCGCGCGAGGTCGCGGCCGCCGCGGAGCCGCACGGCATTCGGTACCTGGACTGCCCGGTCAGCGGCGGCCCGCCGGGCGCCGAGGCGGGCACCCTGGCGGTCATGTGCGGCGGCCCGGCCGAGGCCCTGGCGGAAGCGGAACCGGTGCTCGACGCCATCGGCGACCCCGCCAAGCGCGTCCACTGCGGCCCGGTGGGAGCCGGCCTGGTGGCCAAGCTGGTCAACAACCTGCTGGTCGCGGTCATCGCCGGAGGCACCGCCGAAGCGTTCGGCATGGGCCAGCGCGCCGGGGTGGACGCCGACGTCCTGAAGCGCGTCGTCTCGGCCAGCTCGGGAGGGTCCTGGCAGCTCGACAACCTGTTCCCCCGGATCCTGGCGGGCGACTTCGAGCCCGGCTTCCGGGCACGCGACCTGCGCAAGGACTTGGGCCACGCCCTTGCTCTCGACGGCGAGGAGCTGCCGGTCGGCGAGGCCGCGGCGCGGCTCTTCGACGACGTCGACGGCGCGCTGGACTACGGCGCCGTCGCCAGAAAGCTCATGGACCTGCCGGGCTCCTGAGGCCGAACCGGATCGCTACTTGGACTGGCTCAGCAGCACCGCGAAGTCGGCGTAGCTGAGGCCGTTCGGGCTCTCCGGGAGGCCCAGATCGTGCTCGATGGCCTCGGCGAGGCGGCGCGCCCGGTCGAGCACGGCCGCGTGCACGGCCTGCCCCGGGGCGGTCTCGGCCACCCTGCGGGCCTCGTTGCGCAGCTGGTTGAGGTCGGCTGCCGGCGAGTTGAACGACGGCCGCGCCCAGGAGGTCCGCTCTTCGGTGTCCGCGGTTGCGGTGTTCTGATCGTTGGTCACGCCACCACGATAGCGCCCGAGGCCGATCCGGGGCCGTGGTCGCCACGAGCCCGCGCGTCGGCGCGCTTCATCAGCTCCAGCTGACTGTCGAGCGGCTCGGCGCCGGGCTCCGGCTGCACCCGGAACCAGGTGCCGTCGGAGCGGAGCTGCCAGGCCAACACGGTGTCCGCCAGCTGGATCTCGATGATCTCCATGAGCTCGGCGAGCAATGCCGGATCGTCGACCGGGGTCACCAGCTCGACGCGCTTGTCGAGGTTGCGCACCATCATGTCGGCGGAGCCGATCCACGCCCGGGTCTCACCGCCGGACGTGAAGGCGAAGATGCGCGCATGCTCCAGATAGCGGCCCACGATCGAGCGAAGCTCGATGGTCTCGCTGACGCCGGGCACGCCGGGCCGGAGACCGGCGATGCTGCGGACGATCATCTGGATGGGCACGCCCGCCTGCGACGCCCGGAACAGGGCCCGGATGACCTCGCCGTCAAGCATGGCGTTGCACTTGATGGCGATCCGACCCGGCGTGCCCTGCCGGTGGGCCTCGGCCACGCGGTCGATCTCGCCCACCAGGCCCTCACGCAGGTAGGTCGGAGCCACGAGCACCTGCTCGTACGCCGGCTGGCGCGCGAAGCCGGTGATGTAGTTGAAGAGGTTTGCGACGTCCTCCGCCACGTCCTCGCGGCAGGTGAACAGGCCCAGGTCGGTGTAGATGCGCGCCGTGGTCGGGTTGTAGTTGCCCGTGCCGATGTGCACGTAGCGGCGCACTCTGTCGCCCTCGCGGCGGATGACCATGGCCAGCTTGGCGTGCGTCTTGAGGCCCGCGAGCCCGTAGACCACGTGCACGCCCGAGCGCTCGAGCTTGCGCGCCCACTGGCTGTTGTTCTCCTCGTCGAAGCGCGCCTGCACCTCGACCAGGCACACCGTCTGTTTGCCCTGCTCGGCCGCCCGGATGAGGGCGGGCACGATGGGCGAGTCGCCGCTGGTGCGGTACATCGTCTGCTTGATGGCCAGCACGCTGGGATCGGCCACCGCCTGCTCGACGAAGCGCTCGACGCTGGCCTCGAAGTCGTCGTAGGGGTGGTGCACCAGCAGATCGCCCCTGCGGATCGCCGCGAAGATATCGATGGGGTCGCCGTCCGAGGTGAGCCAGGGCTCGCGCGGCGCGTCCCAGGGTTCGTCGCGCAGATCGGGCCGGTCCTTGGAGGCCAGCTGCCACAGGCCTGTGAAGTCGAGCGGCAGCGGCACCCGGTAGACATCCTGCTGGCGGACGCCGAGCGAGTCGGACAGCTGGCGCACGAGGTCCGCCGGGGCGTCGTCGGCGACCTCCAGCCGCACCACGTGCCCGAAGCGCCGACGGCGGATCTGCGCCTCGACCGCGCCCAGCAGGTCGTCCGACTCGTCGGAGATGGCGTAGTCCGCGTCGCGCGTGACCCGGAACTGGACGGTGTCCACGACCTCCATCCCGGGAAAGAGCCGGTCGACGTGGTGTTCGATGACGCTCTCCAGGGGCACCAGGACATCGCCGGCCGCGAGGAAGCGCGGCAGCCGCGGCGGCACCTTGATGCGGGCGAAGCGAACCTCGTTCTCGATCGGGTCTCTCACCGTCAACCCGAGGTTGAGGCTCAGTCCGGAGATGTAGGGGAACGGCAGCCCGGGGCCCACCGCCAGAGGCGTGAGAACCGGATAGACCTCGCGCTCGAAGCGCTCCTCGATGGCCACGCGCTCGTGCTCGGAGAGCCGGTCGAACGCGGCGATGCGGATGCCGGCATCGGCGAGCAGCGGCTGAAGCTCGCGCCGCCAGATGGCCCCCTGCCGCCGCACCAGCTCCTGCACGCGGAGCCCGATGCCCTGCAGAACGTCCTCGCGCGGCAGCGCGTCGGGTGTCGAGGACGGGCGGCCCGAGGCCTGAGCGTCCTGCACCGCGGCCACCCTGACCATGAAGAACTCGTCGAGGTTGCTGCTGAAGATCGCCATGAACTTGCAGCGCTCCAGCAGGGGGATGTCCGGATCCTGCGCGAGGTGGAGCACCCGCTGGTTGAACTCGAGCCAGCTCAGCTCCCGGTTGATGTAGAGCTCGGGATCGCTCAGGCCGGAGCGCGGCGAAGGGTGCTCGACGGTGGTCATACTCACGAACTATGGCCGGTCGGAGCCCGAATCGCGAGCGACGTTCACCTGCTGGTGACCTTCCCGCAACGGGACGGGGGCGGTAGCGCCGTGGGGACGTCCACCGGACGGATGGACAGCCTGTTCGGAGCTCGGCTCCTCGCCACCAAGCTGCGACCCCCGCGGCCGCGACCCGGGATCGTCGCCCGCCCACGCGTGGTTGAGCGCCTGCGCGACACTCCGGAAGCGCTGCTGACCGTGGTGCAGGCGCCGGCCGGATCGGGCAAGACCACCCTCGTCGCCCAGTGGCTCGAGGAGACCGACCACGCGGGTGCCTGGGTGTCACTGGACGCCGACGACAACGATCCGGCCCGCTTCTGGAGCTACGCGGTGGCGGCCGTCGCCGACGCGCAGCCCGGGCTGGACCTCGACGAGCCTGTCTCTTATACACATCTGACGCTGCCGACGAACACCGTGACGTGTAGAGCG
>JARFPS010000082.1 GCA_029288175.1 Miltoncostaea sp.
GGGATATCCGGCCCGTGTGAACCGATGGCAGCGGAGATGGAAGGATGAGGACTGGCGGGCGGTAAATGGTCAGGTGAGGTGGGCAAGATCGTGAAGATTCGCTCGCCGGTGCTGAGTGGCTGCACCTCCTGGAACCCCACGGTGCTGAGAGCGATCACCGTCATGTACAGCGCGTCCACGAACGCCCACCCCGCGAACAGCCAGTAGCCCAGCACCCCGTAGGCCAGCGCGAAGGCCAGCAGGAAGAGCGGAATGCGGTAGTGGGCGACCAGGGCCCCGTAGCCCCGCTGCGAGCGCTCGGGCCCGGGGGGGCGCGGCCTCTGTGGGGCCTGGCCTGACCGGACGCTCGTCGACACGCGGCACTGCTCCCAGGGCGGACGGTCTCACGGTCGCAGATCTTGCCGATCCGCGGGCCGGAAGGCACGTGGATGGGCCGCACCGTGCCCACGGGGAACTCCGCTCATGCCCCGGCGGCGGCGCGGGTACGCCCACCGCGACTCGCAGCAGGGACGTCTGCCCGCTCATCCGCGCCCCGCGGCGCGGGTAACCTACCCTCGGCCCCGAAGGACCCCTCCCGCACGAGGACGACCGATGGCCTCGCCCCCACGCGCTCTGATCGCCGTCGCCGCCGCGGCCCTCGCGGCCGCGGCCCTGGCCGGGTGCTCCGACTCCGACACGGCCGATCCGGCGATCGAGACGGTCGAGCGGTCGGCCGGCGACGCCATCGTCATCCCGCCCGACGAGCCGATCATCCTCGGGGTCTCCTCCGCGCTCACCGGCCCGGTGGGCGAGCGCGGGTCCGAGTATCGCGACGCGGTGGTGCTCGGGGTGCAGCGCTTTGAGGACGAGAACGGCGAGGGCATCGAGGGCCACGCGATCGAGGTGCACGCCGAGGACGACGGCTGCACGGTGGCCGACCAGACCGCCGTGGCCACCGAGCGCCTGCTGGGCCGGCCCACCCTGGTGGGCGTGCTGGGCCCGCAGTGCAGCACGGGCGCCGAGGCCGTGCTCGACGCCTACGACGATGCGGGCGTGGTGGCCATCTCGGGCTCGGCCACCGCCACCGCGCTCACGGCCGACCGCCCCGAGGGCTCCTACTTCTTCCGCACCGCGTTCCGCAACGACCTGCAGGGCGCGGTGGTGGGCGACTTCGTGGCCGACCAGCTGATGGCCGACAGCGTGGTGCTGGTCGACAACGGCGAGGTCTACGGCACCGACATCGCGGCCAGCACCGCGCGATTCCTCGAATCCAACGGCGTGGACGTGGAGCGGTTGAGCGTGCCGCAGGGCACCGTCGACTTCGGCGGCGTGGCCGACGGCATCGCCGAGTCCGCGCCCGACGCCGTGGGCTACGCCGGCTTCAACCCCGACGCCGCCCTGCTGCTGCGCCAGCTGCGCGACGCGGGCTATGAGGGCACCTACGGCGCCTTCGACGCCGCCGCCAGCGAGCGAGAGTTCGTGGCCCCGCTGGGTGAGGACGCCGAGGGCGCGCTGTTCGCCGGCTGCTCGCTGCCGCTTCCCGACGACGTGCGCTCCGAGTTCCAGAGCGTGCACGGCGCAGCGCCCGCGGCCGCCTTCAACGGCCAGTACGTCGATGCCACCGAGGCGCTGCTGGGAGCCGTGGCGCAGACCGCGCAACCCCAGGACGACGGATCGCTGGTCATCGACCCCGAAGAGTTGCGCGACGCCGTGGCGTCCACCGACATCGAGGACGGGCTGACCGGGCGCATCCGGTTTGACGAGCGCGGCGATCGGCGCACGACGGGCGACGACGCCTCGGCGATCGCCGAGCAGGTCGGGCTCATCGGCTGCGAGGTCGAGAACGGCCAGTTCGTGCCCATCGACAGCGAGGCCACGCCGTGAGCGAGCCCAAGCGCTTCTTCACCGGCCGCATCGGCGGCTTCTGCGCGCGGCGCCGGGCCCTGGTCATCCCCCTGGGCGTGCTGACGGTGATCGTCGCGCTGTTCCTGCTCAGCACGGTCACCGCCGACACCGAACCCGGCCAGGGCGGCACCGGCGAGTCGATCGCCGCGGCCGACCTGCTCGACGAGCGCTTCGCCGACCTGAGCGAATCCTCACCGCCGTCGGAGTTCGTGGTCTTCTCGCACCCCACGCTGACAGTGGACGATCCCGAGTACCGCGAGATGGTCGAGGGCACCGTCTCCGAGCTGCGCGGGCTGCGCTTCACAGAGGGCTCGGACGGCGTGGTGTCGAGCACGCGCATCGTCGGAAACAGCGTCACCCACTACGACACCGGGGCGCCGCGGGCCGTCTCGCCGCTGGTGGCCGTCCGGCCGGGCGAGGGCGATGTGACCTACGCCGTGGTGGAGCTCGAGGGCGAGCTCGAGAGCTCGGAGGCCTCGTCGGTGCCGTTCGTGACCGACCAGATCGGCTCGGTCACCGAGACGGTGGCGGCCATCAACGCCGACAGCGGCGAGTTCGAGATCGTCATCGGCGGCGACGCCAGCTCCAGCACGCAGGCCGAGGACAACATCAACGAGGACTTCGGGCGCGCCTCGCTGATCAACCTGCCGCTCACCTTCATCATCCTGATCATCGCCCTGGGAACGGTGCTGGCGGCGCTCATCCCCGTGGCGCTGGCCTTCGCCGGAGTGCTCACCTCGCTCGGCATCCTGACCCTGGTCTCGCAGCTCTACCCGCTCGAGCCGGTCTACATCCAGGTGGTGCTGCTCATCGGCCTGGCCGCCGGGGTGGACTATTCGCTGTTCATGGTCAGCCGCTACCGGCGCGAGCGCCGCGCGGGCCACGAGCGCACCGAGGCGGTGGGGCGCGCCTGGGCCACCACCGGGCGCAACGTGCTCATCGCGGGCAGCACCACGGTGCTGTCGATCACCGGCATGTACCTGGTGGGCGACCCCGTGTTCACCGCGCTCGGCCTGGCGGCCATGGTCGCGGTGATCGTGGCCGTCATCTTCGCGATGACCTTCCTGTCGGCGCTCACCGGCGACTGGCTCAACAAGCTGCGCGTGCCGGGCTTTCCCCGCTGGGACAGCGAGCGCCCCAGCCTGGCCAACCGCATCGCCGCCCCGGTCATCGCCGCCGCCTGCCGCCGCCCCGCGATCGCCGCCCCGGTCGCCGCGCTCGCACTGCTCGCCCTCGCCAGCCCGATCGTCATCCTCAACACCGGCTTCAACGGCGCGCGCGCCTTCAACGACGACATCGAGGCCAAGGCGGCCTTCATCGCGATCGAGGAGAACTTCACGCTCGGGCTGACCTCGCCGGCGCAGGTCGTGATCGACGCCGGGGAGGGCGAGAACGTCTTCGACCCGGCCATTCAGGAGGGCGTGGTCGCGCTGACCGCCGCCGTGCAGAACGAGAACCGGCTGGCCACGGACGAGGGCCGGCACGTGCCCTTCGGCACCGGCATCGACACCGTCACCAACAACGCCGGCGACACGCAGATCATCGAGATTCCGATCAACGCCGACGTGGGCGAGAACCGCGCGTTCGATGCGGTGCAACTGCTGCGCAACGAGCTCATCCCCGCATCGTTCGAGGGCGCCGATGCCGAGGTGCTCGTCACCGGCGCCAGCGCGGGCTCGCTCGACTTCACCGAGAACATCAACGCGCGCACGCCGCTGGTCTACGCGTTCGTGATCGTCACGGCGTTCATCCTGCTGATGGCCATGTACCGCTCGCCGTTGATCTCGATCATCGCCGTGGTGCTCAACCTGCTGGCGGTGGCGGCCGCCTACGGCCTGCTGGTGCTCATCTTCCAGGAGGGCGTGGCGCTCGAGAACGTCTTCGGCTTTGAATCGACCGGCATCATCGAGGCCTGGCTGCCCCTGTTCGTCTTCACGATCATGTTCGGGATCTCGATGGACTACCTGACCTTCGCCATCGGGCGGGTCAAGGAGCTGCACGACCAGGGCACCTCGGCCCACGAGTCGGTGCGCAAGGCCGTGAGCGACGGCTTCGGCGTGGTCTTCGGCGCCGCCATGGTCATGGTCGCGGTGGCGATGGTCTTCGCCTTCACCCGCGACATCGGCCTGCAGCAGTTCGGGTTCACGCTCGCCGTGGCCGTCTTCCTCGACGCCACCGTCATCCTGGCGGTGCTGCTGCCCGCCGCGCTTCGCCTGCCCGGCGAGACGCTCTGGTGGTTCCCGAAGTGGCTGGAGTGGATCCCCGGCGGGCGCCGGACCGAGGCCGATGCCTCGCCGGCCCCGAGCTCTGAGGGGAGCTAGGCCTCGGGCTCAAACGACCGTCACGAGGTCGCCCCACAGAACCGACCCGGCGAGCAGAGCCCCGCGGCGCGCCCCGGCAGGTCGCCGTCCATCGAGCTCGCCTACGAGCTCCACGCGAGCACCTACGACCTCATCTGGGCGCCCTACCTGGCCCGCAGCCATGCCGCCACGCGCCAGGCGCTCGGCCCGATCACCGATGAGCGCGTCCTCGACGTGGCCTGCGGCACCGGGCTGCTGCTGGGCCGCCTCGCCGCGGACGCCCCGGCCGCGCCGCTCGACGGCATCGACGCCTCGCCCCACATGCTGCGTCGCGCCCGGCGCCGCCTGGGCGGGCGCGCCCACCTGGCCGTCGCACCGGCCCAGGCGCTCCCCTTCTCCGATTCGTCGTTCGACGTCGTGGTGTCGAGCAGTGCGCTGCACGGGGTGCCGGGCGCGCCGGCCGAGATCCTCGGCGAGTGGCTGCGCGTGCTGCGCCCCGGCGGCCGCCTGGTGGTCACCGACTGGCGGCCCGACCACCTGGGCACCCGCCTGCAGGTCGCGGCGCTCCGCGCGCTCGGCATCGGCCCGTTGCGGCCCCTTGCGC
>JARFPS010000144.1 GCA_029288175.1 Miltoncostaea sp.
GTCCGCCTTCGACGGCGCCTCGTACCTGGCGTTCACGCTGCCGTTCGCGACGGTCATGGGGGCGGGCTTCGCCGGTATCAACTCCGGGATGACGCTGGCACGCGACATCGAGGGCGGGTTCGCGGATCGCCTGGTGGCCAGCCCCGTGCCGCGGTCGGTGCTGGTGATCGGGCCCCTCATGGCGTCCTGCGTGCGGTCGCTGTTCACCACCACGGTCGTGATGGCCGCGGCGATCATCGGCGGCGTCGACATCCCCTCGGCGCTTGGCATCGCCGTCATCTACCTGCTCGCGATGCTTTTCTCGGCTGCCTGCGCGGCCTGGTCGATGGGGGTCGCCCTGCGCACCCGTTCCATCCAGTCGGCGCCGCTGATGCAGGTGGTGGTCTTCCTGGGGGTCTTCATGAGCGTCGCCTACGCGCCCCGCGAGGCGCTGGAGGGCTGGCTGCGCGTCGTTGCGGACGTCAACCCCGTCACCCTGCTGCTCGAGAGCTCCCGCGAGGCGACCATCGAGACGGTCACCTGGGCCGGCTTCTGGCCCGGTCTGGCCGCCGGTCTCGGCCTGGTGGCGCTGCTCGGGCTGTGGGCCCTGACCGGCCTCCGCCGGATCGGCACCTACTGATGTCGCTCGACCGCCTCCACGTGCACGGCCCGCTGGCCGACTACCTCGACGGGCTCGGCGAGACGCCCGATCACATCGCCGCCCGCTACGAGGAGCACGCCGGCCACCCGAGCGCGCAGATGATGACCCACCCGGACCTGGGTCGCCTGCTCGGGGCGCTGGCCCGGCAGCGCCCGGCCGGGCGGGCGATCGAGGTCGGCACGTTCGTCGGCATCTCGGCGGCGTGGATGCTCGACGGCCTGGGTCCCGACGGGCGGCTGGACGCCCTGGAGCTCTCGGACGAGTACGCCGACCTGACCGAGGCCTGGCTGGGCGGGCTCGGCCTGGCGTCCGGGCTGACGGTGCATCGGGGCCCGGCGGCCGAGACGCTCGCGCGGCTCGACGCCGACACCTACGACCTCTGCTACATCGACGCCGACAAGCCGGCCTACCCCCTGTACCTGGACGAAGCCGCGCGCATCGTCCGCCCGGGCGGCGCGATCGTCGCGGACAACGTGTTCAGCGGCGGGCTGGTGGCCGACCCCGAGGCGACCGGCAACGCGGCCGCGCTCCGCGAGTTCACCCGCTATGCGCTGAGCCACCCGGGCGTGGACACCTGCGTGCTCCCCATCGGCGACGGCATCACGCTCAGCATCGTGCGCCGGCCGCCCCTCCCCGCGCCGTGATCGGCGGCCGGGCGGCGGCTACCCCAACCCCTGCTTGCGCTGATAGGAACGGAGGACGAACCAGCCGACCAGGAAGATCCCGGCGGTAGCCCCTGCCAGCAGCGCGTTGCCCAGAGCGAGGGCCACGAGCTGGATGGCGAACAGCAGCGCGACCGCCCCGATGACAAGGATCGCGATGCGCCTGCGGCGCCGGTCCTCCGATGTGACCGTCGTCATGCCGATGAGGGTAGCGAAGCGGCCTCCCGGACAACTTGGGCACGGCCGGATCTCGCCCTAGACTCCCCCACCGGATGCGCCCACGTCATCGCTTTCTCGCCGCGCTCGGCGCGGTAGCGCTCGCCACGGCCGGAGGCCTGGCCGGAGCAACTGCCGTGGTCGGCGACGACGAGCAGTCGACCTCGACATGCGTGGCCCCGACCGACGCCGCCGGAATCGACCGCATCCTCGCCGCGGCGGGGAGCCCGCTGGCGGGAGAGGGTGCGAGCTTCGTGCATCACGCGGCGGCCGTCGGGCTCGACCCCCGCGCGCTGGTCGCGATCGCCAAGCACGAGTCCATCCTCGCCACCTACGCGCCCGCGCACCGCATCAGGAACCCCTTCGGCCTGGGGCCGCACTGGGAGTTCGCCAGCTACGAGCGCGCCATCTCGCGGGCCTCGACGGTCCTGAGCGATCTCTACCTGGCCGAGGGCCGGATCACCCTGGAGACCATCGGCCCGAAGTGGGCTCCCATCGGAGCGGCGAACGACCCCACGGGCCTCAACCAGAACTGGACCCGCGGCGTCGGCACCTACTACGCCGAGCTCGGAGCCGACCCGCAGGAGCCGGTGCTGCTGCGGAGCCAGCACCCCGACCCCTGCGGCGACGGACCGGCCGAGGTGACCACGGTCGAGACCGGCTCGCCGGCGGCGGCCCAGGCCGTCACCGGACCGCCGGTCGTCGTCGCCTGGAGCGGCGCGACACCCGACGCCACCGGCCCCGGGCCGTGGGACGGAGCGGACCCGGTCGACCGCCGGCCCGCGACCATCGAGGGCTTCGTGTTCCCCCTCGCCGCGCCCCGCGGCGCCGCGATCGCCTACGTCGACGATTTCACGGCGCCCGGCGCGCCCGGTTGCCATGGGCGGCCCTGGCGTTGCGCGGTCGACATCGACACCGGCGAGGGCCTCGCCGTCGTCGCGAGCATGGACGGCACCATCGAGGTCGCGAACGCCTCGGAGCGGGAGGCGGGCATCGGGTTCTGGATCACGTCGGGGCGTGACCGGGTGGGCTACGCGCCGCTCGCCTCGTACGCGCCGGGCCTCGCAGGCGGCTCCACGGTCACCGCGGGCCGGCACCTGGGGCAGCACACCGGGCCGCTCCGCATCGCGTGGACGCGCAACGGCGCGCACATCAACCCGTTCGCGCTCCTGCAGGCCACGCGCCCCGCGCCGTAGTCTTCCGCGGGTCCGTCGCCCGCCGAGGAGGTCCGAATGAACCGCACGCTGCTGGCCGAGCTGGCCGAGGCACACGCACCCTCCGGCCACGAGGCCCCCGTGCGCGAGATCGTCGCCCGCGAGCTGGCGGCGATCACGGACCGCGTGGAGCACGACCCGCTGGGCGGCATCGCGGCCATCCGCGACGGCGACGGCGGCCCTCGCCTGATGCTGGCCGCGCACATGGACGAGATCGGCCTGATGGTGACCAGCGTCGACGAGAAGAGCGGCTTCGTGTCGTTCCTGGCGCTCGGGGGCTGGGACCCGCGCACGCTCGTGGCCCAGCGCGTGCGCATCGCCGGCCGCGAGCCGGTGGAGGGCATCGTGGGCACGCCACCGGTGCACGTGCTCACCGAGGAGGCGCGCAAGAAGGCGCCGGAGCTGACCGACCTGGCCGTGGACACCGGCCTGCCCGGAGAGCGGGTCGCGGAGCTGGTGCGACCCGGCGACACCATCACCCGCGTGCGCGAGCTGCGCCCGCTGGGCGACCTGGTCACGGGCAAGGCGCTGGACGACCGCGTGGGCGTGCTCGTCATGGTCGAGGCGATGCGGGCCGCGGGCCCGACACCGGCCGAGGTCTGGGCCACCGGCACGGTTCAGGAGGAGGTGGGCCTGCGGGGGGCGCGCGTGGCGGCGACCCGCGGGCGACCCGACGTGGCCGTGGCCATCGACACGTGCCCGGCCAACGACGGCCCGGGCGCGCCGAAGAGCGCGTCCACCACCAGGCTCGGAGAGGGCACGGCCATCCGCGTGATGGACGCGAGCGCCATCGGCGCCCCGGCGCTGGTGCGCCTGCTCACCGAGCTGGCCGAGGAGCGCGACATCCCCCACCAGTTCCACATCGCCGACCGAGGCGGCACCGACACCGGGTCGCTGCAACTGTCGGGGGAGGGCGCGATCGCCGGGTGCATCAGCATCCCCACCCGCTACGTCCACTCCAACGTGGAGGCCTGCCACCCGGACGACGTGGACGCCTCCGTGGCGTTGGCGGCGGCGCTGATCGAGGAGGTCGGGCGCCTTCAGGCCTGAGGCGTCTCAGGTGACGAGGATCGAGACGGCCACGGCGCCGACGATCAGCGCCGCCACCGAGGCGTAGATCGGGCCGCTGAGCCGCCCGTAGGAGATGCTGCCCTTCCCGAAGCTCGACAGCACCCACGCGGCCGCCGCCCCGCCGATGAGCCCGCCGAGGTGGCCACCGACGCTGATGTTCGGAAGGAAGAACGTGAGCCCGAGGTTGAGCAGCAGCAGGCCGCCGACGGCGGACTGGGCCAGGCCGATGCCCCGCTGACGCTCGATCACCACGTAGGCGCCCATGACGCCGAATACGCCGCCGGACGCGCCGATGGTGAGAGCCATGTCGTTGGTCAGGAGCAGCGCTCCTGCCGCGCCCCAGAGGACCGAGGCCACGTAGACGACCAGCATGCGCGCCCAGCCGATGGTTCGCTCCAACTCGGAACCGACCCACCAGAGGATGAGCATGTTGAAGCCGATGTGGATCAGCGAGCCGTGCAGAAAGGCCGAGGAGACCAGCCGGTAGTACTGACCGTCTGCGACCTCCACCCCGCAGAGCCCGCCCTCGAGGACAAGCTCCTGGCCGCCACGGAGCCCACCGCACACCTCGAGAACCGTGCTGCCGACCGCGAGCTGCGCCGCGTACACGATGACGTTGACGACGATGAGGGTGATCGTGAGCGTCGTCGCGCCGCTGGGCATGACCACGCGGCGGCCCTGCCACTGGCGATTGGTGGGCCGGTGGTCGCCCACGCATTCGGGGCAGCGGAAACCGACCGCCGCCTCGTGCATGCAGTCGGGACAGATGGGCCGGCCGCACTGCGAGCACGAGATGTAGGTCTCGCGGGAGGAGTGGCGGTAGCAGTGCTGCGCCTCGGGCGCGCCGGTCTGCGGTTCGGTCTCGGCCACTCGGTCCGATGGTATCGAGCCCGAGGCCGTGGAACGTCCCGGGCGGTGGGCTCAGAGCGCGGCGCGACCTTCGCGTCGGTGGCGCCGCCGTCGGCCCGTACTGTGGGCGACAAAGGCGATCAGGCCTGCGGCCAGCAGCGCCAGCGCCGTGCGCTCCGGGCTGACGAGCCAGCAGGCGCCGAGCACCACGGCCACCAGGACGACCACGGCGATGCGCGCATTGCGGGAGCGATCCTTGACCCGCCGCCGCCGCTGGTCCGCGGCGTCGACGAACCGGGCCACCGCCTCGGCCTCGGCGACGGTCCTGGGGCCGTGGCGGTCCGGCGGGGAGGTCAGGTCGACCCAGCGCTCGCGGCGCGCGACCGTGGCGACGGTGGCGAGGTGGTCGTCGCTGATCGTGGGGGCGCTCATGCCCCCGGGGTCGGCCGTCGGCGGCGACCCTTGAACACCGGCGGCCACGCCGGTGGTCGCGGCCCGGCTAGCGGAGCGTCAGGCCGGGCGCGGGCAGCGTGCTGTCGCCCATCAGGTGGCGATCGACGGCGCGGGCGGCCCCCCGGCCCTCGTTGATCGCCCAGACCACCAGCGACTGGCCGCGGCGGCAGTCGCCCGCGACGAACACGTTGTCGACGTTGGTCGAGAAGTCACCGTGCTCGGCCGCGAAGGTCTCCCAGTTGCCGCGTGGGTTCATCGTCTCCACGCCGAGCATCTCGCCCACGGTCGTCTCCGGGCCCACGAAGCCGGTCGCCAGCAGCACCAGATCGGCCGGCCACACCTTCTCGGAGCCCTCCACCTCGCTGAACGGCGCGCGCTCCCCGGGGGTGCTCCAGTCGACCCCGACCGTGCGCACGCCGGTGATGCGACCGCCCTCGCCCACGAACTCCTTGGTGAGCAGATTGTAGGTGCGCGGATCCTCGCCGCGCGTCGCGAGCGCCTCGGCGTGGGAGTAGTCGACGCGATGGATGAGGGGCCACTCGGGCCAGGGGTTGCTCGGCGCCCGGTCGTCGGGCGGCCGGTCGAGCAGCTCGAAGTTGGTCACGCTCGTGGCGCCATGGCGCAGGGCGGTGCCGATGCAGTCGGCGCCCGTGTCGCCACCGCCGATGACGATCACGTCGAGGCCCTCGGCCGAGAGGAACTCCCCGTCGGCCAGCTCCGAGTCGAGCAGGCTCTTCGTGTTGCGGGTGAGGTAGTCCATCGCGAAGTGGATGCCGCCGAGGTCGCGACCCGGAGCGCCGCCGGTGGGGTCGAAGGGCCGCGTGGCCCCGGTGGAGAGCAGCACGGCGTCGTGGCGGTCGAGCAGCTCGGCCGGGTCGAGGAACCGCACCTCGCCGCGCTCCTCCATGATCCTCGTCATGTGGCCGGGCGCGAAGTCCTCGCGGCGCCCGACGTGCGTGCGGGTGACGAACTCGATGCCCTCCTGGCGGAGCAGGTCGATGCGCCGCTCGACGACGTCCTTGCCGAGCTTCATGTTCGGGATGCCGTACATCAGCAACCCCCCGATGCGGTCGGCGCGCTCGTACACCGTCACCGAGTGGCCGACCGAGTTCAGCTGGTCGGCTGCCGCGAGCCCGGCCGGGCCGCTGCCGACGATGCCCACGGTCTTGCCCGTGCGGACCGCGGGGGGCGATGGGACGACCCACCCCTCCTCGAAGCCGCGGTCGATGATGGCGTTCTCGATGTTCTTGATGGTGACCGGAGGCTCGATGATGCCCAGGACGCACGCGCCCTCACAGGGAGCCGGACAGGCGCGGCCGGTGAACTCGGGGAAGTTGTTCGTCTTGTGCAGGCGGTCGAGCGCCTCGCGCCACCGCCCCCGGTAGACGAGGTCGTTCCACTCCGGGATCAGGTTGTCGATGGGGCAGCCGGTGCCGGACTGGCAGAAGGGCACCCCGCACTCCATGCACCGGGCGCCCTGCGTGGCGAGCTGGTCCTCGTCGGGCTCGGTGAAGATCTCGCCGTAGTCGTGAACACGCTCGGCGGGGTCCCGGTACGGAACCGTCTCGCGCTCGAACTCCTTGAAGCCGGTGGGCTTACCCACGCCGGCCCCCCGACTGCAGGCCCGCGCCGATCACGCGGCGACCAACGCCTTCTCCTTGCGCTCTTCGAGCACGCGCTTGTAGTCGACGGGCATGACCTTGACGAACCGGCTCAACGCCGCCGGCCAGTCGCCCAGCAGCCGCTCGGCCACCACGGAGCCGGTGGCCCGCAGGTGCTCGTCGATCATCGCCTGCAACTCGTCGACGTCCTCGGGGGCCTCCACGGGCTCCAGAGCGACCATCTCCATGTTGCACTTGTCGGCGAAGTCCTCGGCCTCGTCGAGCACGTACGCCACGCCGCCCGACATGCCCGCCGCGAAGTTGCGCCCGGTGGGCCCGAGGATGATCGCCCGGCCCCCGGTCATGTACTCGCAGCCGTGGTCTCCCACGCCCTCGACGACCGTCCACGCGCCCGAGTTCCGGACGCAGAACCGCTCGGCGGCCCGACCCCGGAAGAACGCCTTGCCGGACGTCGCGCCGTAGAGGCAGACGTTCCCGACGAGGATGTTCTCCTCGGCCGCGAAGCCCGACCCCTCCGGGGGTCGGATGACGAGCCGGCCGCCGGACAGCCCCTTGCCGACGTAGTCGTTCGCGTCGCCCTCGACCTCCATCGTGACCCCGTTGCAGACGAAGGCGCCGAAGCTCTGACCGGCCGAACCGTGGAACCGGAACCGGATGGTGTCGTCGGGAAGGCCGTGTTCTCCCCACTTGGTAACGATGTGGTGGCTCAGGATGGTGCCGACGGTGCGATCCGTGTTGATGATCGGCAGCTCGGCCTCGACCGCCTCGCCACGCTCCAGCGCGGGCCGTGCCAGATCGAGCAGCGCGGTCATGTCGAGCGACCGATCGAGCTCGTGATCCTGGAGGATCGTCTGCCGCACCTCCACATCGGGCCGCGGCTTGGGGGCCGGCATGAGGATCGGCGACAGGTCCAGGCCGTCGGCCTTCCAGTGGTCGATGGCGTCGTCGGTCTCGAGCACGTCCACCCGGCCGATCAGGTCGTCGATCGAGCGGACGCCGACGCCGGCCATGATGCTCCGCGCCTCCTCGGCCACCATGAACAGGTAGTTCACGACGTAGTCGGGCTTACCCTCGAACTTCTTGCGCAGGTCGGGGTCCTGCGTGGCGATGCCGACCGGGCAGGTGTTCAGGTGACACTTGCGCATCATGATGCAGCCGAGCGTCATGAGCGGCGCGGTGGAGAAGCCCATCTCCTCGGCGCCCAGGCAGGCGGCGATCACCACGTCGCGGCCGGTCTTGAGGCCGCCGTCGGTCTGGAGCACCACGCGGCTGCGCAGGTCGTTCATGACCAGCGTCTGGTGGGTCTCGGCGATGCCGAGCTCCCAGGGCAGGCCGGCGTGCTTGATGCTGGTGAGCGGCGAGGCGCCGGTACCGCCGGAGTCGCCCGAGATCAGGATATGGTCGGCGTGCCCCTTGGCGACGCCCGACGCGACGGTGCCGACACCGATCTCGGAGACCAGCTTCACGCTGACCCGGGCCTTCGGGTTGGCGCTCTTCAGATCGTGGATCAGCTGCGCGAGGTCCTCGATGGAGTAGATGTCGTGGTGGGGCGGCGGCGAGATCAGTCCCACACCGGGCGTGGAGTAGCGCGTCTTGGCGATGCGCTCGTCGACCTTGTGGCCGGGCAGCTCGCCGCCCTCGCCGGGCTTGGCGCCCTGCGAGATCTTGATCTGCAGCTCGTCGGCGTTGGCCAGGTACCAGGCGGTGACACCGAAGCGCCCCGAGGCCACCTGCTTGATGGCGGAGCGCTTGGAGTCGCCGTTGGGCAGGGGCGTGAAGCGGGCCGGGTCCTCTCCCCCCTCGCCGGTGTTGCTCTTGCCGCCCAGGCGATTCATGGCGACGGCCAGCGACTCGTGCGCCTCGGCGGAGATGGAGCCGAAGCTCATCGCGCCCGTGACGAAGCGCTTGACGATCTCGGTGGCCGGCTCGACCTCGTCGAGGTCGATGGGGCCTCCGGCGGCGCCCTCCTTCACCTGGATCAGCCCGCGCAGCGTGCGGAGCTCGCGGGCCTCGCGGTTGGCCTGCTCGGCGAAGGCCTCGTATGCCTGAGCGTCGTTGCCGCGCGCGGCGACCTGGAGGTTGGAGATGACCATCGGGTTCCACCCGTGCCGCTCGCCGGCCGAGCGCCAATGGAACTCGCCCGGGTTCGGCAGCTCGGGCAGCATGCGGTCGACGTCCTCCGGGTAGCCCAGGGCGTGGCGGCGCAGCATCTCCTCGGCCAGCGCGTCCATGTCGACGCCCTGGACCCGGCTGGCGGTGCCCACGAAGGCCCGCTCGATGACGTCCTCGCGCAGGCCGACCGCCTCGAAGATCTGGGCGCCCTTGTAGGCCTGCAGGGTGGAGATCCCCATCTTGCCCATCACCTTGAGCATCCCCTTGCGCACGCCCTTGCGATACGCCTCCAGGACCTCCTGGTCGGTCTCGATGCCGTCGTCGGCCAGCAGGCCGTCGCGGACGGCTTGCCAGATCGACTCGAAGGCCAGGTAGGGGTTGATCGCGTCGGCGCCGTACCCGGTGAGCAGGCAGAAGTGGTGGACCTCGCGCGCCTCGCCCGACTCGAGCACCAGGCCGATGCGGGTTCGCTTGCCGACGCGGACCAGGTGGTGGTGCACCGCGCCGGTGGCCAGCAGGCTGCTGAGCGGCACGCGCTCCGCCGACAGCGCGCGGTCGGAGAGCACGACCAGGCTGTGACCGTCGTCGATGGCCTGCTCGGCCTCGTGGCAGATGCGATCGAGCGCCGAGCGCACCCCCTCGGACCCCTCGGAGCGCGGGAAGGTGATGTCGATCGTCGCGGTCGTCCACCCGCGGTGGTCCATGCGCTTGATCGCGCCGAGCTCCTCGTTCGTGAGGATCGGGTGCTCCACGCGCAGGCGCTCGCAGTGCTCGGGGCCGGTCTCGAGCAGGTTGCCCTCGGGCCCGATGTAGCACTCCAGCGACATGATGATCTCTTCGCGGATGGAGTCGACGGCCGGGTTGGTGACCTGCGCGAAGAGCTGCTTGAAGTAGTCGTAGAGCATGCGGGGCTGGTCGCTCAGGCACGCCAGCGCCGAGTCGTTGCCCATCGAGCCGATGGGGTCGCGGGCCTCACGGATCAGCGGCAGCAGCATGAACTTCATGGTCTCGGTGGTGAAACCGAACGCCTGCATGCGCTGAAGCAGGGTGTCCGGGTCGAATCCGTAGGGCTCCGGATCGGGCTCCAGGTCGGCCAGGTCGATGCGGTTGCTCTCGAGCCACTGGGCGTAGGGGCGCTGCGCCGCGAAGTCGGCCTTCAGCTCCTCGTCGGGGATGAGGCGGCCCTGCTCGAAGTCGAGCAGGAACATGCGCCCGGGCTGCAGGCGGCCCTTCTCCTTGACGTTGGCGGGGTCCACCTCGACCACCCCGACCTCGGAGGCCATGATGACCCGGTCGTCGTGGGTCACGTAGTAGCGGCTGGGGCGCAGACCGTTGCGGTCGAGGACGGCGCCGATGTAATGACCGTCCGTGTAGGCGTTCGAAGCCGGCCCGTCCCAGGGCTCCATGATCGCCGAGTGGTACTCGTAGAACGCCCGCTTGTCGGGCCGCATGGTGGCGTGGTTCTGCCAGGCCTCCGGGATCATCATCATGACCGCCTCCTGGAGGGTGCGGCCGGTCATGAGCAGGAACTCGAGGGCGTTGTCGAAGCTGCCCGAATCGCTGCTGGCGGGCTCGATGATGGGGAACAACCGCTCGATCTCGTCGCCGAACAGCTCGGAGCGCACGACGCCCTGGCGTGCGCGCATCCAGTTGGTGTTGCCGCGCACCGTGTTGATCTCGCCGTTGTGACTCATGAACCGGAACGGCTGCGCGCGGTCCCAGGTCGGGAAGGTGTTGGTGGCGAAGCGCGAATGCACCATCGCCAGATGCGTCGTGTAGGTCTCGTCGGACAGGTCCGGGAAGAACGGCACCACCTGGTGGGACGTCAGCATCCCCTTGTAAATGATGACCTTGGTGCTGAGGCTGCAGAAGTAGACGAGGTCGCCCTCGGAGATCTTCGGGTCGGCCTTCAGCACGTGGGTGGCGCGCTTGCGGATGAGGTAGAGCTGACGCTCGAACGCGTCGCCCGCGAGTCCGTCGCCGGCCGCCACGATCAGCATCTCGATGTGCGGCATACCCGCGCGGGCTGTGGGCCCGATGTCCGCGCCGTCGGGGTCGGTGGGCACCTCGCGCCAGCCCACCAGGCGCTGGCCGTGGGCGGCGATCAGCTCGTTGACGGTCTCCTTGCAACGCGCCCGCTCGCCCGCGTCGTTCGGGAGGTAGACCAGCCCGGCCCCGAAACGGCCCGGCTCCGGGAGGTCGACACCGAGCTCGTCTCGGGCGACGCGGGCGAGGAACTCGTGCGGCAGGCCGGTGAGGATGCCTGCGCCGTCGCCGGTGTTGGCCTCACAGCCGCAGGCGCCCCGGTGATGCATGCGGGTGAGCATGTGCGCGGCGTCGCGCACCAGGTCGTGGCTCCGCCGCCCCTTGATGTGGGCGATGAAGCCCACGCCGCAGCTGTCGTGCTCGAAGGCGGGGTCGTACAGCCCCTGCTTCGACGGCAGGCCGCGCGATTCCGGTGTGTGGTGGGGACAGGTGCTCATACGCATTCCGTGGTGTGACGCCGCCGGGCCGGGGGCCGGCGAGAGAGGCCGGTTGCGTCGTCGTGATCCGCGTGGCCGCGCCCATGCGACGCGTGCGGCCCGCGAAGTATCCGAACTGCGCCCGCCGGACCCGGGGTCTCGGCTGGCTCCACACTTTACCGATGGAGAGACCCTGGCCGACGACCCGAACGGCGAGGCCCGGTCGGCATCCGTCCCGCCGGGTCCGGGCATCGTACCCTCTTGACGTCGTATGAGCAGAAGCCGCACACCGAGCTCCGGCTCCCCGGAGGGCCAGGAGCGATGACCCCGCACGCCCTGGAGGTGACCGGCGGCCAGGACCGCGGCGCGCGCTTCTCGCTGAGGCCCGGCGACACATCCCTCGGGCGGGGCGGGCAGATGGACCTGATGCTCACCGATCCGGCGCTCGAGAAACTCCACGCCCGGCTCCACCTGGGACCCGATCGACTGGTGCTACACGATCTGAGCGGCGGGGCCACGCGCCTCAACGGGGCCCCGCTCGACGGGCCCCGGCCCCTCTCCGTGGGAGACCGCCTGGGCATGGGCTCCACGGAACTGACCGTGCTCTGGACACCCGGAGCGTCCGCACCGGAGCCCCGGCGCGAGGAGAGGCCGCCGGCCGCCGTGCCCCCACCCACCCCCGAGGACGGGGCCGAGGCGGCCGCGGAGCCGGCGGGCGACGGGCGGGCGGACGACGAGCCCGCGCTCGACATGGAGGTGCCCGCGGCGGGCATCGCCCTGGCCTTGTCGCTGCTCGCGCTGGTGTCCACCTGGCTGCCCTTCCTGGGCCGGGCCGACGGCAGCGTCGCCTCGGTCTGGACCCTCGGATCCGACGGCCTCGCCGTTCAGTCGATCGTCGTGGCGGTCCTTGCCATCGGGATGTCGCTGTGGTGGCTCGTGGACGCCATGCACGACGGGGGCCCGTTCGCCTATCTCGCGCCGGTCGGGGTCTCGCTGCTGGGCGCGGCCGTGGCGGGTCTCCCGTTGTTCGCCATCGCCGTCAACGTGGCATCGGGTTCGCGCGACGTGGGCGTCTTCGTGATGCTGGTGTCCGGCGTGGGCGCCATGGCGGTCGCGGCCGTGGGGGTGTCGGACCTGGCCGCCGAGGTGGTGGGCGACGCCCCGCACCCGGGGGCGATCGTCGCCGCGATCGGCGCCGGCCTCGGCGGGCTGATCGCCGCCGTCAGCGCGCCCCTGCCGTGGCTCGCCGGCAACCTCGTCGACTGGACCGGGCTCGACCCCGCCCTCCGCGTGGGACGCCTGACCCTGCCGATCGGACTGCTGGTGGCGGTGGTCGCCGGCGGCGCGCTGCTGGCCCCCCTGCTCGGGCGCCGACGGCTGGAGTTCCCGCTCGCGCTGGGCGCCGCGGCGCTGGCCATGACCGGCCTGACCCTGACGACCGCGACGGTGACCGGCTTCAGCGGCCTGTCGGCCCAGTCGGGCCTGGTGCTCACCTTCGCCGGCATGACGCTCGCGGCCGCGGCGGCCACCGTGGGAGCGCTGTGGATGACGCGGCCGCCGCCCGGACAGCCCGTCGCGCCGGGCGCGGGCGTGGCGGGCAGCTAGCCTTCTCCGCCGTGGCCGAGCACGAGATGATCATCGACGACCGCGGTGTCGACGCCCTCGCCGAGTCGGCGCGCAGCGCGGGCTCCATGGCGCTCGACCTGGAGTTCCTCTGGGAGCGGACGTACGCGCCCAAGGCGTGCCTGGCCCAGGTGGCGGTGGGCGAGCGCATCTCGCTGGTCGACCCCATCGAGGGCGCCTCGCTCGCGCCGCTGGCCGCCCTGCTGGACGACCCGGACGTCGAGGTGGTGATGCACGCGCCCTCGGCCGACCTGCAGCTGCTGTCGATGGCCTTCGGAGTGCGCCCCCGCAACCTGGCCGACGTGCAGATCGCGGCGGGCTTCGTGGGCCTGGGCGCGGGCCAGAGCCTCGCATCCCTCTTGTCCCGGGTCCTGTCCGTTCGACTGGACAAGGGTGAGCGCTACACCGACTGGAGCAGGCGCCCGCTCTCGGATGCCCAGTTGTCCTACGCCGCCGCCGACGTGGAGCACCTCTTCCTGCTCCGTGACGCCCTGATGCAGCGGGCCGACGATCTGGGCCGGCGATCGTGGGTCGACGAGGAGGTCGAGCGGCGGTACGGGACCGACGCCCGCCTGGCGCCCGACCCCGAGCGCTCCTGGCAGCGCGTGAAGGGCCAGGGCAGGCTGTCGCCCCGCGAGCGCGCGCGCCTGAAGGCGGCGGCGGAGTGGCGCGAGCGGACGGCGGCTCGACGCAACATCCCCGTCGGCTGGGTGCTGCCCGACCGGCCCCTGGTGCAGGCCGCGCAGCGGCGCCCAAGGGGACGTGACGCCCTGATGCGCGAGCGTGGGGTGCCCGACCGCTTCTCGGCGAAGGACGCCGACGCGCTGCTGCGGGCGCTGGCCGAGGGCGACGAGGCGGAGCCCGTGCGGATGCCCCCGGCACCGCCGCCCGAGGTGCAGGAGCGACTCGAGACCCTGGTGCCGCTGGGCGCTGTGCTGGTGAGCGGCCGCGCGGCGGCCGCGGAGGTGGCCAGCACGCTCGTCGGCACCCGCGACGACATCACGGCGTTCCTCGCGGCGACGCTCGGCGCGGACCGCGACCCCGGGCCCCTGGCCGAAGGATGGAGGGCGACCCTCGTGGGCGATGCTCTGACGGACCTCGCCGAGGGGAGGCTGGCCCTGGCGGCGACGCCGGAGCCGCCCTATCTCATGGAATGCGTCCCCGGCCGAGCCGACGCCGCGGGGGCGCCGGCGGCCGGGGTCAGCGCCGAGGAATCCGGGGGGAAGTCGGCGCCGGGCGGAGCCGCACCGGGCTGACCGCCGCGGGGGGCGCGACGGCAGCAGCGGGGGCCCCGACGAACGGGACCGACGACCTAGGCGGCGGTGCGGAGCACCTCGGCGTCGTCCTGCGCGCCGTGCTCCAGGTGCAGGCAACCCGGGACGGTGCACGCCGCGGACTCGGCGGGGTCGAGGCGGTTGAGCAGCGCCTCGATCCGGGCAAGGTCCAGGTCGTGGGTTTGGGTCGCGGCGGTCATGGTCGTGATCTCCTTGAGAGGGGTTCGCGTGTCGTGCTGATGGGCATCCTCACCGCCCCCGGTAACGGGTGGGTTGCCGCTCCGTTATGGGTCGGTTAGCGCGCTCCGCGAAGGGCGCGGTGGGCGTCGGTACGCTGTGTCGCGGTGAGGGCGAGGACGGCGTCCACGGGCCGCGAGACGCCCGCAGGTAACCGGGGCGAGCGGGGCGACGAGCGCCGGCTCGCGGTCATCGATCTGGGTTCGAACACGTTCCGGCTCGTGGTCTTCCGCTACCGCACCGGGGCCTCGTTCCAGCTCGTCGACGAGGTGCGCGAACCGGTGCGGCTGTCGGCCGGCAGCGAGGCCGGGCGCATCGCCGACGACGCCCTGGAGCGGGCCCGCCACGCCACCCGCCTGTACGCCGACTTCTGCCGAGCGGCGGGCATCGCCGAGGTGCTGGTACTGGCCACCAGCGCCGCCCGTGACGCCGTCAACCACGAGGAGGTGCTGCGGGCCCTGTCGGCCGACGGGACGCTTCCCGTGCGCATCGTGAGCGAGGAGGACGAAGCCCGCTACGGCTACCTTGGCGCGGTCAACAGCACCACCCTCGCGCACGGCTTCGTGCTGGACGTCGGCGGGGGCAGCCTCCAGGTGAGCCGGGTGCGCGACCGCCGGCTGGTCGCCCACGCCAGCAGGCCGCTGGGAGCGGTGCGCATGACCGAGCGATTCCTGACCGGCGACCAGACCTCCCGGAAGGACATGGACCGCCTGCGCGGCCACGTGGCCGCGCAGCTCGACGAGCTGGACTTCTTCAGCCGCCGCGGAGGCCGGCTGGTGGGACTGGGCGGCACGATCCGCACGCTGGCCGCGATGAGCCAGCGCCGGGACGACTACCCCTTGCGCACGGTGCACGGCTACGTGGTCTCCCGGGAGTCGATCCGCGCGCTGATCGACGAGATGGCGGCGATGCCCGCGGCGCACCGCCCGCGGATCCGCGGGCTCAAGCGCGACCGCGCCGACGTCACGCTCGGGGGGGCCCTGGTGGTCGAGGCCGCCATGGACCGCGCCGGCGCCGATCGCCTGGAGGTGTGCGGGCAGGGCCTTCGCGAGGGCGCCTTCTACGAGCACTTCCTCGCCCCCGCCGACCCCCCGCTGGTCCCCGACGTGCGACGGCAGAGCGTGCTCAACCTGGCCGCCAACCTCGGGTACGACCGGCCCCACGCCGAGCACGTCGCCCGCCTGTCCATCGGGCTGCACAGCGCGCTGGCCGACGCCGGCGTACACCGCTCGGGCCCCGAGGAGCACGAGCTCCTGTGGGCCGCGTCGATGCTGCACGACGTGGGCGTGCTGGTGGAC
Source organism: Miltoncostaea sp. (assembly GCA_029288175.1). GTDB lineage: Bacteria > Actinomycetota > Thermoleophilia > Miltoncostaeales > Miltoncostaeaceae > JARFPS01. The sequence goes on from JARFPS010000144.1 coordinate 15,734, forward strand.
TATCACGACCACCAGCGCCACTCCCACTACCTGGTGCTCAACGCGGGACTCCCCGGCTTCCGGCACCGCGAGCTGGCCCTCGTGGCGATGCTGGTGCGCGGCCATCGCAAGGCACTTCCGGACCCGGGCGAGCTCGCCCCGCTCCTGTGGCCGGGCGATGCCGCGCTGCTCGATCGCCTCGCGGCGTGCCTGCGGGTGGCCGAGCAGCTGGAGCGCGGCCGGGCGCGCGGGGTGACCGGGCTGCGGGTGGAGGACGACGGCGAGCGCACGCGGCTCATCGTGGAGGCCGCCGACGACCCCGCCCTCGCCCTCTGGTCGGCATCGCTCGAGGCGCCGGCCTTCGAGCGCGCCTTCTCGCGCCGCCTGACCGTCGAGGCCGCCCCGGGCTAGTGCCCGGAGCGCACGACCCGGAAGCGCTCCGACAGGTGCGCGACCACGGCGTCGCGATGATCACCCTGGATCTCGACCGAGCCGTCCTTGGCGGACCCGCCCGCGCCGCACAGCCGCTTCAGCTCCTTGGCCATCGACCGCAGCTCGCCCGGGGGGAGGCCGTGGACCACCGTCACCGTCTTGCCCCGACGTCCCGACCGGCTCAGCTCGACGGTCACCTTTCCCGCGCCACCGCCCGCGTCGCCGCCGGGCGGAGCGCTGCCCTCGACGACGCGCCCGCCCTCGGTCGAGTAGACGCGCTCGCTGTTGCCTCGCCTGGTATTCCGGGTATTTCCTGTGGGCATTTGGGTCTTTACCTTTGGTAGCCTCGTCCGGTGGCAACTTTGCCGGTCAGCGCCTCCGAGGTCGAGCGCCTGATGCGCGACGCCGAGGCGTGGAGCGCCGAGGAGCGTCTCTCGTGGGCCGCCGAGCGGTTCCCCGGGCGAGCTGTGCTCACCTGCTCCTGGCAGCGCCAGTCGTCCGTGGTCATCGACATGCTGAGCCGGCTCGGCCTGGACGTGAGCATCGTCGAGCTGGACACCGGGCTGCTCTTTCCCGAGACCTACGCCACGCGTGACCGGCTGGTGGAGCGCTACGGCATCGACATCCGCCGGGTCGATCCCGCCCAGACGGTCGAGGAGCAGGCGGCGTCCGAGGGGCCCGAGCTCTGGAAGCGCGATCCCGATCGCTGCTGCCACCTGCGCAAGGTGCTTCCCCTCCAACGGGCCCTCGAGGGAGCCGACGCGTGGATCACCGGAATCCGCCGGAGTCAGAGCGCCGGCCGGGCCGGGGCCAAGCCCATCGAGCTCGATGCCTCGCGCGGGGTGGTCAAGGTCCAGCCCCTGGTGGACTGGAGCGACGAGGACGTTCAGGGCTACCTCTACGCGCACGACGTGCCGTACAACCCGTTGCACGACGAGGGGTATCCGTCGATCGGATGTGTACCGTGCACCCGCGCGGTCGCGCCCGGGGAGGACCCTCGGGCCGGGCGGTGGGCCGGTACGAACAAGAGCGAGTGCGGCCTGCACCTACCGCTCAACGCCGGCGACGGCATCTGAAGCGCCGGCGAGCACCACACACCGAACGACGGCGGGGCCCGGGCGCCCCGAAGGAGGATCGACGCTGAGCGATCGAAACGGCTTCACCCTGTGGTTCACCGGCCTCTCGGGGACCGGCAAGACGACGATCGCCGAGATCGTCGGACCGGAGCTCGAGCGTCGCGGCGGCCTGGTCGAGTACCTCGACGGAGACGTGGTGCGCACGCACCTCTCGAAGGGGCTCGGTTTCTCGAAGGAGGACCGCGACACCAACATCGAGCGCATCGGATGGGTGGCCAGCCGGTTCACCCGCGCCGGGGTCTGGACGCTCGTCTCGGCCATCTCGCCCTACGCCGACACCCGCGCCACCGCGCGTGGCATGGTCGAGGAGTTCGGAAGCTTCGTCGAGATCTTCGTCGACACCCCGGTCGAGGTGTGTGCCGAGCGCGACGTCAAGGGCTTGTACGCCAAGGCGTATGCGGGCGAGATCAAGGAGTTCACGGGCGTGAGCGATCCCTATGAGGCGCCCGAGAACCCGGAGGTCCACATCAACACGGTGGACGGAACGCCGGAGTCCAGCGCGGCGCAGGTGCTGGCCGAGCTGGAGTCGCGCGGCCTCACCCCCTCCGGCTGAGCCCGCGCCGGCGACGACACGGCACCGTGGCTCGGGCGCGGACCGATCTGCACTGCCACAGCACGGCCTCCGACGGCGAGCTTCCGCCCGCGGAGGTCGTCGCGATGGCCGCCGCCGAGAGCGTGTCGACGCTCTCGCTGACGGACCACGACACGTTCGGCGGCCAGGCCGAGGCCGCCGACGCCGCCGCGCGCCACGGCGTGCGCTTCGTCCACGGGATCGAGCTGAGCGTGAAGGCGCCGTCGGGATCGATGCACCTGCTGGGGTACTTCCCCGGGGCCGAGCCCCAGCCCCTGGCCGACGCGCTCGACGAGATGAAGCGGCGCCGGGCCGACCGCGCGCGGATCATGGTGGGCAAGCTCAACGATCTGGGCGTGGCGCTGCGCTATGAGGACGTCGAGGCGCTGGCCGACGGTCCGGTGGGACGACCGCATGTGGCCGAGGCGCTGGTCGCCGGGGGGTTCGTGGCCGACCGGCAGGATGCGTTCGACCGCTACCTGGCCGATGACCGGCCGGCCGCCGTGCCCCACGCCGGACTCACTCCCGTCGAGGCCGTGGAGACGGTCGTCGAGAGCGGCGGCGCGCCCGTGCTGGCACACCCAAACAGCCTGGCGATGCCGGCCGGCGCCCTGGGGCGCTTCGTGAGCGACCTTGCGTCGGCCGGGCTCGTGGGTATCGAGGTCTTCCGGCCGGAGCACACCGACGCGGATCGCAGCGCCTTCACCTCGCTCGCCGACCGGCACGGCCTGGTCGCCTCGGGCGGCAGCGATTTCCACCGCCCGAGCGACAGCCGCCTGGGCGACACCGGCGCACCCCCTCTGCCCGACGACACCGCCGATCGACTACTGGCGCGGGCGGGCGCCGCCTGAGCTAGCGTGGGTGGCATGGATCACAACGGAGATCGACCGGACGCCCGCGCCCAGGGCGTGCACTGGGACCTGAGCCCGCTGGCGCCCGACGCGACCGCCGCGCGCGAGCACCTGGCGGCGGGCCTCGAGCGGGCGCAGAGGTTCCAGGAGCGCTATCGGGGACGCGTGGCCGAGCTGGACGCGGCCGGGCTGGCCGGGGCCCTGGCGGAGTTGGCCGAGATCGACAACGAGCTCTCGCGTCTGAGCAGCTACGGACACCTTCGTGAGGCGACGGACGCCACCGATCAGGAGAACCTCGACCTGAGCGCCGCCGTCGACCGCGCGATGGTCGAGGCCGCCAACGCCCTCCGCTTCTTCGACCTGGAGTGGATCGCGCTGCCCGACGAGGTGGCCGTGCCTCTGGCCGACAGCGCCGAGGTGGCCGCCGACCGACACTACCTCCATTCGCTGCGCCGCTTCGCGCCGCACACACTCACGGAGGCCGAGGAGAGCGCGCTGGCCGAGCGCGGGCCGGCGGCGGTCAGCGCGTGGCAGACGCTGTTCGGGCGCATCACCTCGACCCTCGAGATCCCGTTCGACGCGGGCTCGGGCGAGGAACCGCACACCATCGACCGGCTGCTGGCGCACGTGCGCGACGACCGGCCCGAGATCCGCGCGGGCGCGCTGGAGGCCCTGTTCGAGGGCCTGGAGCCGCATGCCGACACGCTGGCCCACTGCTACGACACCCTCGTCGCCGACCGACTGAGCCAGGACCGGCTGCGCAAGTACGACAGCCCCATGTCCGCGACGCACCTCAACAACGAGCTCGACGGTCCCGTCGTGGGAGCCATGCTCGAGGCGGTCGAGGGCCACTACGACCTGGGGCGCCGGTGGTTCGGCGTCAAGGCGGGCATCCTGGGCGTCCCGAAGCTGAAGCTCAGCGACCAGTACGCGCCGGTGGGCGAGGCGCGCGAGGTCCTGTTCGACGAGGCCACGGACCTCATCCGGACGAGCTTCGGTCGCTTCTCGCCCGACGTGGCGTCGATCGCCGAGGGCTTCTTCGCCGAGCACCGCGTGGACGCGGAGCCGCGGACGGGCAAGCGCGGCGGCGCCTTCTGCGCACCCGTCGCGCAGGACGCCTCGCCCTTCGTCCTGATGAACTTCACGGACCGCATGGACGACGTCATGACCCTGGCCCACGAGCTCGGCCACGGCATGCACTTCACCTACTCCGGGCGCCGGCAGACCGCCCTGTCGGCCCACACCGGCATCGCGTTGGCCGAGGTGCCCTCGACCTTCGCCGAGATGCTCACGTTCGACCACCTGATGG